>DATFES010000432.1:0-2632 GCA_035250945.1 Alphaproteobacteria bacterium
GTGGTCGCGACGTTCCCGGTGAGCGGCATGACCTGCGCGTCGTGCGTCGCGCGGCTCGAACGCGCACTTGCCGACGAACCGGGCGTCCAAGCGGCGACGGCCAGCCTCGCCAGCGAAAGCGCGCGCGTCGCCTACGATCCGGGCGTCGCGTCGCTGGAACGTATCGTTCGCGCCGTGCAGCGGGCGGGATACGCGGTTCCCGAAGCCAGCCTCGATTTCGAGATCGAAGGGATGACTTGCGCGTCGTGCGTGGCGCGCGTTGAAAAGGCGATCGCCATGGTGCCCGGCGTGCTTTTGGCGGAGGTGAATCTCGCCAACGAGCGGGCGCGCGTGCGCGTGGCGGGGGACGCGGGACATCTGACGCACGCCATCGTCGCCGCGATCAAGCGGGCAGGCTACGCGGCGGCGCCCTGGACCGAGGCGGCGATCCGCGCCGCCGATGCGGAAGGCGAGATCGCGCGCCGCAGCCGCCGCGAGCTCGTCATGTTTTTCATCGCCGCAGGGCTGACCATGCCGCTGGTCGTCCAGATGGCCATTCACGTGTTGGGCGGCCATTGGCGGATGCCTCCGCTGATCGAGCTGGCGCTGGCGACACCCGTCCAGTTTTGGATTGGGGCGCGCTTCTATGTCGCCGCTTGGAAGGCGTTGCGCGCGCGCGCCGGCAATATGGATCTGCTGGTGGCGCTTGGCACATCGGCGGCGTATCTCTACAGCGCCGTCTTGGTCGCCGGCGATCCATTCGGTGCGCCCGAATTGTATTTCGAAGGGGCGGCCGTGGTGATCACGCTTGTCGTCCTCGGCAAATGGCTCGAGGCGCGCGCAAAGCGCGGCGCCGCGGCGGCAATCCGCGCGCTGATGGCCTTGACGCCCGAACGTGCGCTCGTCGAGCGCGGCGGCGCGGTGATCGAGGTGGCGGCCGATAGCCTCGTTCCAGGCGACATCGTCGTGGTCCGCCCGGGGGCGCGCATTCCGGCCGACGGCCGCGTCGTTACCGGCGAAAGCGCGGTCGACGAATCCTTGCTGACCGGAGAAAGCAAGCCGGCCGCGAAACGGCCCGGCGATCCCGTAACCGGCGGCTCGATCAACGGCGACGGATTGATGCGGGTCGAGGTTTGCGCCGTCGGCGCCGACGCCGTCTTGGCGCGCATCATCCGCTTGGTCGAAGGCGCGCAATCCTCGAAGGCGCCGGTGCAGCGCCTCGTCGACCAGATCAGCGCGATCTTCGTGCCGATCGTCGTCGTCATTGCCGTGATCGCGTTTCTGGGCTGGTGGCTGCTGGCCGGCAATCCTGCTGGAGGACTGATTGCCGCCATGGCGGTGCTGGTCATTGCCTGCCCATGCGCATTGGGTCTGGCGACGCCGACGGCGATGATGGCCGGCGCCGGCGCCGCGGCGCGGGCTGGAATTCTGATCAAGGACGCCGAGGCGCTCGAGCGGGCTTACAACGTCGACGTGGTCATCTTCGACAAGACCGGGACGCTCACCTATGGCCGGCCGCGGGTGACGGCAGTCGAGCCGGCCGCCGGGGTAACGGCGGAAGAACTGATCGCCGTGGCGGCGGCCGCGCAAAGCGGCAGCGAACATCCGCTCGCGCGCGCCGTCCTCGATCATGCCCGTGAACTGACGATCGACGTTCCGTCGCCGACGGCGTTCAAGGCGCAGCCCGGACGGGGGTTGGAGGCCGAGGCATCCGGGCGTCGCATCCTCATCGGCAATCGGCGACTGATGGCTGACGTCGGCGTCGATGTCGCGGCGTTTGTTGCGCGCGCGGAAGCGCTGGAGATCGGTGGAAGCACCGTTATGTTCGTCGCCGACGCTCCTCGCGCCGACGGCGACGGGGCGTGGCGAGTGCTCGGCCTGATCGGCGCGGGCGATGCCCCAAGGCCCGAGGCGGCGCGCGCGGTGGATACGCTGCGCGCGCGCGCGCTCACCACCGTAATGCTGACTGGCGACAATCGTCGCACCGCCGAGTTCATCGCCGCGCAACTCGGCCTCGATCGCGTCATTGCCGAAGTGATGCCTCAGGACAAGGCCCGCGCCGTGACGAAGCTTCGCGAGGGCGGCCACGTCGTCGCGATGGTCGGCGACGGCGTCAATGACGCGCCGGCGCTGGCGGCGGCCGATGTTGGAATGGCCATGGGCAGCGGCGCCGACGCGGCGATGGCTGCGGCGGCGATCACGCTGATGCGGGGCGATCCAACGCTGGTCGCCGCCGCACTCGACGTATCGCGCGCGACTTACTCTAAGATCCGCCAGAACCTGTTCTGGGCCTTTGCTTACAACGTCATCGGACTGCCGCTAGCCGCATTCGGTCTCTTGAGTCCGGTGCTCGCCGGCGCGGCGATGGCGTTCTCCTCGGTCAGCGTGGTGACGAACTCGCTATCGCTGCGTCGCTGGCGCGGAGCGTCGTGATGTTCGCTTCGATGGGCAAACAAGGAGACGGACGATGAACATTGGTGCGGCGGCGGAGCAGTCGGGCGTTCCGCCCAAGACGATTCGCTACTACGAGAGCATCGGCCTGATCGCCGCGGCGGATCGCCGGGCGAATAACTACCGCGACTACTCCGACAGCGATGTGCAGACGCTGCGGTTCATCCATCGTGCGCGGAGCCTCGGATTTTCGGTCAAAGAG
>DATFES010000452.1:0-2488 GCA_035250945.1 Alphaproteobacteria bacterium
GTGGCGATGTGGACCAGATCGACCTTGCCGTCGGCGGTGAGCCGCAGCGTCACCGCCCGGTGCTCGTCGATCGATGCGTCGAGCAGCGGCGCTTGGGCCGGCGGCATCGTGAACGAGCTGGCGTCGATAAGCCTGGCGCCGGTAAACAGCGGCACCACGACCTGGGTCAGGAAGACCATGATGCCGATGACGCACAGAATGACGAACAAGCCGCCGACGGTGATGGTCAAGTCGGCGAGTCGATCGATGATCAACACCGAGCGCCGCGTCGTGTGGCGGCGGCGCGGCGCGGCGGAAGCGGGGTTATCGATCGATTGCCCGGGCGTGGCCATCACCGGCTCCCGTGCCGCTGGAGAAAAGGTTTATCGCGAAGCAGCAGAAGGCGACTTAGAAGCGTAGGATTTATCGCTATCGTCGTTTGAAGCAGGCGGCGGCCGCGGCGAATTCGCCGCCGCCGCCTGCTGCCGTCGTCAACTCAAGAACCGGCGGACTTGATACCCAACCGGCCGAGATCTTCCTCGGCGATCTTCTTGGTCACCGGGAAGTAGCCGTCCTTGACAACGACCTGCTGACCTTCCTTCGAGAACACGAAACGGATCAGCTCGGCGCGCACCGGATCGAGCGGCTGATTCGGGTTCTTGTTCAGGTAGACGTAGAGAAACCGCGCGATCGGATAGTTGCCCGAATACGCGTTTTCGGCGTTGGCGTCGTAGCACTGTCCGCCCGACTTGGCAGCGATCGGCACGGTGCGCACGTCGGCGGTCTTGTAGCCGACGCCCGAGTAACCGATGGCGAACTTGTCGGAGGCGACGGCCTGCACCACGGTCGAGGAGCCTGGCTGCTCCTTCACGCTATCCCTGTAATCGCCGTTGAACAGCGCTTCTTCCTTGAAGTAACCGTAGGTGCCCGAGGCGGAGTTGCGGCCGTAGAGCGAAATCGGTTTGCTTGCCCATTCGCCGCTGAGCCCGGCGTCGCCCCACGTGGCGATGTCTTTGGCGTGACCGCCCTTGCGCGTCTTCGAGAAGATCGCGTCGATCTGCTGCAGCGTCAGGCACTTGATGGGGTTGTCCTTGTGCACTAAGACGGCGAGCGCATCGAGCGAGGTGCGGATCGCCGCCGGCTTGTAGCCGAACCTCTTCTCGAACTGGTCCACCTCGACGGCCTTCATCGGGCGCGACATCGGGCCGAATTGCGAGGTTCCGGCGATCAAGGCCGGCGGCGCGGTCGACGAGCCTTTGCCCTCGATCTCGATCTTGACGCTCGGATAGTGCGAGCGGAATCCTTCGGCCCACAGCGTCATCAGATTGTTGAGCGTGTCGGATCCGATCGATTTGACGTTGCCCGACACGCCGCTCACCGGCTTGTATCCAGGCAGTGCGGGATCGACTTGCTGGCCCGCCGCCGCGAACGGCATCAGCGCCACTGTCGCCGCCAACATGGATTTCTTGAGCATGGACAGATTCTCCGTTTGCTCCGGGGCGAGACCGTTGGGGGACGATCTCGACCGGCGGCACCTTGCCGCCGATGGGGGCGGACGGTAGTCGCCGGGCACGACGAAATTACTACGTCGTCATGACGCTTTTATGACAGGAAAGAATTTCTCCCGGTTTGCCGGTTAACCATATAACATATTAATAATGATCGATTTACTTCATACCCGCGAATCGATCGCGATCGCTCAGGCGACCGGCAGGTAGACGGTAAAGACCGATCCCCGACCGGGCTCGCTGTCGATCGCAAGCGCGCCGCGATGGCGGTTGACGATGTGCTTGACGATGGCGAGTCCGAGGCCGGTGCCGCCCAATTGCCGCGAGCGTCCGGCGTCGATGCGGTAGAAACGCTCGGTCAGCCGTGAAAGTTGGTCGCGCGCGATTCCTTCGCCTTCGTCGGCGACGGCGATAACGATCATCCTCTCCGACGACAGCTTACCGACGAGACGGGCGCCCGTTGGGAGGGGACGCAGCGCGGCGGCCGGCTGCGACGGCCGAACCAGCTGGGCGGCGAGTCGCACGCGCGTTTTCGGCCGGCCGTATTTGATCGCGTTGTCGAGCAGGTTCTGGAACACCTGGGCGAGCTGGTCGGCGTCGCCGATCACCGCCGGCAGGCCGGGCGCCACATCGCAGACGATCTCGATCTCCTTGGCCTGCGCCTGGAACGCCAGGAGATCGCCGGCCGCGGCGAGCAGCGGCGCGATATCGACTTTGGCGGTCGGCGGGGTGTGCTCGTTCTCCTCGATGCGCGACAGCGACAGAAGATCGCGGACCAGGCGCGCCATGCGGCTCGCCTGCTCGTTCATGATGGTGAGGAACCGGTCGCGCGCCGCCGCGTCGTCCTTGGCAGGCCCGCGCAAGGTCTCGATGAAGCCGAGCAGCGTAGCCAGCGGCGTGCGCAACTCGTGGCTGACGTTGGCGACGAAATCGGCGCGCATTTGCTCGGCGCGCCGGATCGCCGTCATTTCGAAGATCGCGATCAGCAGCGCATCGCCGTA
>DATFES010000457.1:0-2964 GCA_035250945.1 Alphaproteobacteria bacterium
GTCACTTCACGGCGCTCAGCTGCGCCGACACGTCGAGGATCAGGCTTGCGGTGAGGCGCGAGCGCTCGACCACGCCCTCGAAGCGCCGGCTCTCGCCGACGACCGGCAGCCACTCGACGCCGAGCTTCTCCATGCGCTCGAGGACCTGACGCTTGTCGGCGGCGCGGCCGACGGCGTTCGCCGCCGGAACGAACCCAGGTAGCCGTGCGATGCGCTCGCGCTCCGGCGGGCCGCCGCGGTTGAGGATGATTGCGAAGTCGCCCCAGTTGATGCCGACCGACTGCGTGACGATGAGCGTCGCCAGCTTGCGGCCGTCGATCATCCCGAACAGCGTGTTGTCCGGGTTGGCGACGATGACGTAGCGGAAGAAAGGATATTTGGCGAGCGTCGTCAAATACTCGTCGAGCGCTTGCGGGACGTAGCCGCCATGGCCGAAGATGAGATTGATCGCCTGGGTCTCGCGGCGCACCAGATCGGGGATCGCCGAAACCGGGCCCTTGAGCGCGATCTCCACCGGCGCGACCGGCAGCGCCGTGACCTGGCCGCCGATCGGCCTGGCGGAGGCGGCGAGGATCGCCTTCGCCGCCGGCTCGACGGTGATCCGTTCGGCGCCGACGCTGAGCTTGGCGATCTGCCCCGACATGACCAGCCATAGCACGATCGGGATCGTCGCCGTCGCCGCGTCGGCCAGGCGGATCTCGACCCTGCCGCCCGAGGCGCTGCGCAGCGTGACCACCAGGACCAGCACGGCGAACGCGATGACGAAGGCGGCCAATGCCCCAGCGGGAAGGGATTCGAGGTTCAGGCCGGCGCCTCCATCGCGTTTTCGCCGGCGGCTGCGCGTTCAGGGCCGCTCGATGCGATAGCGACGCCCGCCTTCGATGGGAAATCGGTGCGGCACCTGATCGGGCAGGAAGCGTCCCGACAGCACGGCGCGCACGTCGGCGATCACTTCCGGGCGGAGGCGATAATACTGATGGTTACCGTGGGCGGGGGTGGTCGAGTCGACCGCGCTGCAGTCGATGGCGACGATGCGGTTGCTCAGCCCGGAGAACGAACGCGGCCCGCCGGAGCCGAGGCGGTCGGGATTCATCTTGGTGACGTCGCTGGTGATCAGCGCTAGATCGCTACGGCTGTGATAGATATGGATCGCCCGGGCGAGCTCGGGCAGCGGGCCAAGCTTGTGCGGGCGCTCGAACGCATCCTCGTCCTCGTCGGCCGCCATCAGAAACGCATTGGCGAACATCGTCGGAAGCTGCGCTTGATCGCTGAGCGCGACGACGCCCTGGACGGCGTGCCGCAGCGCCCAGTTGCCCATGCTGTGCGAAACGAGATGGATCTTCTGCTTGCAGCGCCGTCCGCCATCGCCAAGGAAATCGACCAGACGCATCATGAAGCGAGCCATCGCCGTGCCCGATCCGGCGGCGTCGTCGCGGTCGCTATGGTACTCCCACGGCGGCTGAACCCGGCCGTTCGACGGCCACGAGAACACGACCACGTAAGGCTCGTAGGCGACGCCATCTCCGGGCGGCTGGACGCGATAGGCTTCGCATATCTGCGCGGCGCGCCGCAGGCTGTCGACGAAGGTGGAGGCGAACCCATGGATCAGCACCACGACGTCGCGCTCTTGCTTCGTCATTTGCGACCGAAGTTCGGCGAAGAGCTTGGTGCTGCCGAGCAGCTTGGCGACCTCATTGCCGTCGGCGCCGAGCTTTTCGGGAAAGACCCGAACCTCGCGGACCACGTATCCCTCGTCGGGGTGATCCGAGACCTTGTCCAGCCGCGCCGCGCCGACGCGGAAGAACATCGGGCCGTCGGCGTGAAACCGCTCGCCGAAATATCCTTCCTTGGCCGGGACGGGATTGCGGTTAGTGGCGAAATACACCTCGACCATGGCGCGCTCCGGGCGTAAAGGCGGCCGCGATCGCGGCCTGGATGGATTTACTCTTCCCGCGGCAGGTTCGGCGCCTCGACGGTTACGGTCGGAAGCTTGCCCCAATTGTCCGTCTTGATCTCCGCGTCGATCAGTTTGACGGCCTCCTGTCGCAGGAATTGCATCGCCACTCGGTATTCATCGTGGTTCATGAAGCCGTTCATTCGTGCCTGGCAATAGGCGAACACGCCGTCGCGATAGAACTGCAGGCCCTGGGTGCGACGGGTGAGCGCGGCGACCGAAGTCAGCAAATTGCGCGCGAACTCGGCCTTGAGCTTGCCGGCGGCGTCGACTCCTTCGGACTTCGCGCTGGCCTCGGCCTCGAGCGCCGCCCTGAATGTGGACGCGATGCTTTCGGCGGCGTCGGGCGACGGCTCGGCACAGAACTTGCCGCGGTTCGCGGGATCGAGCGGCAACAGCACCAAGCGGCGCTCGGCGGTCGTCGCCAGCGTGCCGGCGGCGTCGCTGATGCGATCTTCGATCACCGGGTTGGTCTTGGGATCGGCGAACAGCGAGGTCCCGCACGCCGAAAGCAGCGACATCGATCCGGCCAGGAAAATCGGTCGGCGTCCGGCTCGTTTCATCGTTTCCTCCCATTGCCGTCTTTTCCGGCGATAGCGTCTGGCGCGTCTCGCGCATATCTCGCGGCGTTGCGTCGATTGGGTCGGCCGTACAGCCGTAGCCATCCTCGCGTCCGATGGCGACGTCGATCGGCTCGTCCGTCGGCCGGCGGCCCAGCGGTTCGGCACGCCGCGTTCATTCTCGCCGCGAGCGGTGATGCGCAGGTGTAACCTGCCTCACAATCTAGGCGAGTTTTGTTGGGCGGGGCATGGCGGCGGCGCGTGCGTCACGACGATGGCGATCGCAGCGTGTACGGAAGATAACGACGAGGCGTCGAGAGGGCATGCGGGTCGGTCTGGAGGCAGCGGCGTCGCACTCCCGCCGGACGGACGCGGCCCGCGTGCAATCGGCGCCTCGTCCAGCCACTCCGCGCCCACCCGCCGGACAGGCCTCTCGTTGCCTCCCGAACA
>DATFES010000477.1:0-3937 GCA_035250945.1 Alphaproteobacteria bacterium
GGCGAGGTCCGCGACAGTGCGATGATTGATCGCGGCGTCGTAGCCGAGTTGCTTGCGCGCATAGTCGAGCTTGGCGTCGTCGCCGGCGATGGCGACGGTACGGCACCCCTTGAGCTTGGCGATCTGGCCGACGATCTGCCCTACCGCCCCGGTGGCGGCCGAAACCACGACGGTTTCTCCCGCGTTGGGCCGGCCGATTTCAAGCAACGCGAAATACGCCGTAAGGCCTGGCATACCGAGCACGCCCAGCGCGTGGCGGACCGGTCCCAGCGACGGATCGAGTTTGCGCGTGCCCTCCGCCTTGAGGACAGGATACTCCTGCCAGCCAAAGCCCATGCTTTCGACGACATCGCCTTCCTTGAACGCAGGGTCGCGCGACTTGAGAACGCGCCCGACGCCGCCCCCTTGCATCACCTCGCCCGGCGCGACGCCCTTGGTGTAGCCCTTGGCTGGGCTTATCCGGCCGCGCATATAGGGATCGACCGACAGCCACAGCGCGCGCACGAGGATCTCGCCGTCGGCAGGCTGGCGTATCGGCACGTCGATCATGCGCCACGTCGCCTCGTTCGGAAGCCCCTCGGGGTGCGCCGCCAGGACGAATTGCCGGTTGGTCGCCATCGATCGTCTCCTCCTATTCCTCGTCGTCCAACGCCAACAACGAGGCGTTGCCGCCCTGGGCGGTGGTGTCGATTGCGAGCGAACGTTCGACGGCAAATCGATGCAGGTAGTGCGGCCCGCCGGCCTTGGGTCCGGTCCCTGACAGGCCCTCGCCGCCGAAGGGTTGCACACCGACGACCGCGCCGATCATGTTGCGGTTGACATAGATGTTGCCGACCCGCGCCGCGGCGCGGATGCGCTCGACCGTCTCGTCGATGCGGCTATGAATGCCGAGCGTGAGCCCGTATCCGGTCGCGTTTACCTGGCGCACGACATCGTCCAGGCGGTCGGCGCGATAGCGCAGGACGTGGAGGATCGGCCCGAAGACCTCGCGATCGAGTCGCGCCAAGGCGTCGATTTCGTATGCGCGCGGCGCGAAGAACGTGCCGTGCGCGCACTCAGTGGGCAGCGCGCACTCGTAGATGAGTTTCGCCTCGCGGGCCATGCGTCGCGCATGCGCCTCGAGCGACGTCTTCGCATCGTGGTCGATTACCGGGCCGACATCGGTCGCCAGCAATGCGGGATCGCCGATGGCGAGTTCGGCCATGGCGCCGGCCAACATGTCGAGCAGCCTGTGCGCCACGTCTTCCTGGACGAGCAGCACGCGCAGGGCCGAACAGCGCTGGCCGGCGCTGTTGAACGCCGAGGAGAGCGTGTCGGCGACCACCTGCTCGGTCAGGGCCGATGAATCGACGATCATCGCATTGAGCCCGCCGGTTTCGGCGATCAACGCGGCGATCGGGCCGGGCCGCTCGGCAAGCGTGCGGTTGATCGCCCGCGCCGTGTCGGTGCCGCCGGTAAAGGCGATGCCGGCCACCCGTGGGTCGGCGGCGAGCCGCGCGCCGACCGTGGGTCCATCGCCAGGCAGCAGGTGGAGTGCTGTTCCCGGCACGCCCGCTTCATGGAGCAGCGCCACCGCGTGCCCTGCGATGAGCGGCGTCTGTTCGGCCGGCTTGGCGATGACCCCGTTGCCCGCCGCAAGCGCCGCGGCCACCTGGCCGGTAAAGATCGCCAAGGGAAAATTCCACGGGCTGATGCACGCGAACACGCCGCGTCCCGAAAGGCGCAAGTCGTTGCGCCCGCCCGTAGGTCCCGGCAGAAGTTGCGGCTCGCCGAACTCCTCGCGCGCGCGCGCTCCGTAGTAGCGGCAGAAATCGACCGCTTCGCGCACTTCCGACAGCGCGTCGGGGACGGTGCGCCCGGCTTCGCGAACGATCAGGGTCATCAGCTCGGCGCGATGCGCCTCGAGCAAATCGGCGGCGCGATCCAGAATCGCCGCGCGATCGCCGGCTGGAACCGCGTCCCAGTCGCGCCACCCGGCGCTGGCCGAGGTGAGCGCCGCGTCGACCTCGGCGGGGCCAGCCTCGGCGACCTGGCCGACGATCCGCCGCCGGTCGGCCGGGTCGAGCACGGCGCGCGGCGGACGTCCGGGCCGCTTCAGTCCATCGATCAGCGGCCCGGCGAAGGGACGCGCCAACGCCGCATCGTCCATCTCGTGGTCGAGCCGCAATAGAGTGGAACCGTCGTTGAGATCGAGGCCGCTCGAGTTGCGCCGCTCGGGCAGATACAGTTCGGCGGGCAGTGAAATCCGCGGGTGCGGCTTGCTTTCCAGCGCCGCGACCTTCGCGACCGGATCGGCGACGATCGCCTCGATCGGCGCCGCGTCGTCGGCCAAACGGTTGACGAACGAGGTGTTGGCGCCGTTCTCGAGCAGGCGCCGCACCAGGTAGGGCAACAGATCCTCGTGGCTTCCGACCGGCGCATAGACGCGGCACGGCCGTGCGGAGCCGACGATCTGTTCGTACAGCGTCTCGCCCATCCCGTGCAGCCGCTGGAATTCGAACCGCTTGCTGCCGGCGAATTCCAGAACCGCCGCCAGCGTCTGCGCGTTATGGGTGGCGAACTGCGGATAGATCGAATCGCCGGCCCCCAGCATCTCGCGCGCGCATGCGAGGTACGATACGTCGGTCGACGCCTTGCGGGTGAATACCGGATATCCGTCGAGACCGCGCTCCTGCGCCCGTTTGATCTCGGTGTCCCAGTAAGCGCCCTTGACCAACCGTACCATCAGGCGGCGGCGACGGCTCCGCGCCAGCTCGGCAACCCAACCGACCAGCGGCAGCGCGCGCTTTTGGTACGCCTGAACGGCGAGGCCGAAACCCTCCCATGAACCGAGCGATGCGTCGCTCGCCGTCGCCGCGATCAGATCGAGCGAAAGGTCGAGACGCTCGGCTTCCTCGGCGTCGACCGTGAAACCGATCTCGAATCCGCGCGCAAGGCGCGCCAGCGCGATCAATCGTGGGCCCAACTCCCTGTGCACGCGCTCGGCCTGCGCCAGCTCGTAGCGCGGATGCAGCGCCGACAGTTTCACCGAAATGCCGGGTCCGTCGATCGGACCGCGTCCCTTCGCCGCCGCGCCGATGGCTTGAATGGCGGCGACATAGGCCTTGAAATATCGCTCGGCATCGCCGGCGGTGCGCGCCGCCTCGCCCAGCATGTCGTAGGAGTGCCGCCAACCCTTCGGCTCGGACGGCGCCGCCCGGGTTAGCGCCTCGTCGATCGTGCGGCCCATGACGAATTGGCGCCCGAGGATGCGCATCGCCGCCATCACCGCATGTCGAATGACGGGCTCGCCCGAGCGCGTCACCAGGCGCTTCAACACCGCGGCGAGTCCCTCCTCGTCCTCCGCGCCTTCGAGGCGTATGACGCGGCCCGTCAACATCAGCGCCCAAGTCGAGGCGTTGACATAGAGCGAGTCCGAGTGGCCGAGGTGGCGCGCCCAATCCGCGTCGGCGAGCTTGTCGCGGATGAGGCGGTCGGCGGTGTCGGCGTCCGGAATGCGCAGCAGCGCCTCGGCGAGGCACATCAACACCACGCCTTCGCGGCTCGACAAGCTGAACTCGTGCAGGAAGGCGTCGAGGCCGCCTTGGCCCTGGCGGCGTTTGCGAACCTCCTCGACCAGACGGCGGGCTGTCGCCTCGATGCGCGCCTGAGCGGCGCCGTCGGCGCGTGCAACCCTCACCAGACGCTCGACCACCTCGGTTTCGCTCGCCACATGCGCCGCGGCGAGCTCTCGGCGGGTACCTTCGGCGACGGACGATCGGCGGGCGAAAAGCATCAGAGCAGGCCGAGTTCGCGTAACGCATCGATCATCTGGGGCGGCATGTCGACGAGCCCGTCCTTGCGCTCGCCCAGATCGGCGGGGGCGGCGCTCGCCTCGAGATAGCGCCAGCCCTGGAAGGCGCGCATGCCGCGCGGCACGACGCGCACGAGCTTGCGG
>DATFES010000478.1:0-2354 GCA_035250945.1 Alphaproteobacteria bacterium
ATCTACCCGACTCCTTCGCATATGGCGTGGGAGGTCCTCGCGGGGCGTCGCTCGCACAGCGAGTACCGGGCGCTCGACGATGTTTCCTTCGATGTCGAATGCGGCCAGGTTCTCGGCATTGTCGGCCGTAACGGCGCAGGCAAGAGCACGCTGCTGCGGATTCTCGCCGGAACGCTCGACAAAACGTCCGGCGAGGTCGAGGTCAAGGGCCGGATTTCGGCCATTTTGGAGCTTGGCACCGGCTTTCACCCCGATTACTCGGGGCGCGAGAACGTCTACATGGGCGGGTTGTGCCTGGGCATGTCGAGGCGGGAAATCGACGCCAAGTTCGCTGATATCGTCGCCTTCAGCGAGCTCGAGCGCGTGATCGACCAGCCATTTCGAACCTACTCCTCGGGCATGCAGGCGCGCCTGACGTTTGCCACGGCGATCAGCATCGATCCCGACGTACTGATTGTCGATGAGGCGCTGTCGGTGGGCGACGCGCGGTTTCAGCGGAAATCCTTCCGACGGATCGAGGAGTTCCGCGAGCGTGGCAAGACGATCATCCTCGTATCGCACGACGTCAATGCGATCGCCAGCTTCTGCGACATCGCGATGATTCTCGATAACGGCCGGATTGTCGCGTTGGACCGGCCGAAGCCGATCATCGTCACGTACCTCAATCTCCTGTTTGGCACGCGCGAAAGCGGCGAAGCGAGCGGCCAACCGGGTTCCGCCGCGGCGGCGGAGGCGATCGCGCCGGTCGAAACGTCGCCGACGCGGGCGGAGCCGCACTTTCAGCGATTTGGCGACCGCTCGGCGACGATCGAGGATTGGGGTCTCGTGGATGGCGAGGGACGAAAGTGCGCGGCCGTCGAATCGGGGCAATCTTGCGCATTGTTCATGCGCTGGCGCGCCAATTCCGACATACCCGCGGCGCATTGCGGCTGGGTGATTCGCAATCGCCGCGGCCTGGAAGTATTCGGGATTACGACCGGCTCGCAAGGACTCCCGCCGTTATCGCTGAAGCGCGGCGAGGTCATCGAGAATCGCGTACGCCTGACGATGTGGCTCGCCGCCGAGGAATATTTCGTCAGCTTCGGAATCGCCATGGCTGACGGGCCGAGGCTCGACTTCATCGAGGACGGAATCGTCTTTGCCGTTCATGGACCGACCGGACTTGTGACGTCGTCGGTCGTGAACCTTGCGGCGCGCTTTGAGCTGGACCGGCGGTCCGATTCGGAATCTTCCGGTCCAACCGCGATCGCGGAACGCGTCGGCACCGGCGCTGCGAGCGGCGAATAGGGGAAGGAATCAGCGCGACGATGGTTAAACGTCTGGAGTGGACGCCCGAACTTGTCGAGCGTTTCTGGAACGGGCTGGCGGAACTGCCGGTCCTGGAGCAGATGAGCTTCGCGCGCGGCGCTGCGCCGTATCTGCTGCCGCTGGTCGAGCGGTTCGTGCCTGCCGACGCCCGGGCGATCGACTTCGGCGGCGGCGGCGGGCATCTTGTCGAGGCATTGCTGGATCGCGGGATTCGGGCGGCGGCGTACGAGCCTTCGCAGGCCCGGGCGCGGGCGATCTCAGACCGGCTCGAAGCGAAATCCGGATTTCTCGGCGTCGTCGGACCCGAAAGCGACACACGGTTCGACGCGCTGTTTTGTCTCGAGGTCATCGAGCATGTGACCGATCGGCAAACTCCCTCGCTGCTGGCGCATTGGCGCGGGCTGCTCGCCGACGACGCTATCGTCATCCTGACCTGCCCCAATCGCGAGAACCTCGCATCCGGCACGGTCTATTGTCCGAACTGCGATTCGGCATTTCATCGCTGGCAGCACATGCGCTCGCTGTCGTGCGGCGACGTCGTCGATACGCTGACCGCCGCCGGCTTCGAGACGTTGTGGCTCGGACTCGTCGGGTTCGAGGTCGGTCCGGCGCTTCTCGACTGGGCGAAGAATCAGGAGCTGCCAGGCAACTTCTGCTATGATGAGAACCGTCGGCTCTATATAGAGACTTCCGGGCCATGCCCCGATCCCACATGGCGAACGAGCGCGCCGCATGACGTCGATTTGCGGCAGGGTTCGGAGCACAATATCGTCTATGTCGGCCGCAAGCTGCCGTCGGGCGCGATGCCGATGGCCCGCGTCGCCGGGGTGCGCACGCGACTCCGCGCGCCGGTGGCGGCAAGCGAATAATCGAAGACGCATTAGGCCGCGTGTGCCGGCCGCCGGCGCCCGACCGGTTTCGCGCCTGCCCGCCGGTTGAGTCGGCCCATGATCGACCGCGCCACGCTGACGCGCCGCCTGCTTGGCGCCGCGCGGACGTCGCTCGCGTCCTCGAACTCGCTGTTGGCCGCCGCCGCGATCGTTGCC
>DATFES010000487.1:0-3681 GCA_035250945.1 Alphaproteobacteria bacterium
ACGCAACGCAGCTTCGCGCGACCACGCGGCTCCGCGACGACATGCAGGCGCGCGCCAGCGCGCTCGGCCGCGGCATCGTCGGCGCCGAAGCGGCGCTCGATCGCGCATTCAGCGGCAAGACGATCGACCGCGCCGATTTGCGGCAGCGCACCGCCACGATCGCTCTCCTCGCGGGTCAATTGCGCGCCGTCCATCTCGAAGCGCACCTCGCGCAAGCGGCACTGCTCACGCCATCGCAGCGCGCGCGCTACGCCGAGCTGCGCGGCTACGGCGCCGACTCCGGACATCGGCACCGCTGAACCCGCGGCGGCCGCTTACCAGGGCGCCATTATGTCTTCTACGTCGCGCGCGCGCGTCCGCGCCGCGTCGAGATCCAGCTTGCGCTCGCGATAGATGTCGCGCTCGGAGCGCAACGGCGCATTCTCGAAGTCGCGCACGGCGTCATAGTTGCGCTGCGCGCCTTTAAAATCGCGCTCGGCGCGCTCCGAGCGTTCGTGGCCGCGTCTTGCGTCATAATCGCGCACCGCGCGCTCTTGCTGCTGCTGGTAATCGCGCTGGAGCTGCTCGCGGTGCATGCGATCGGCGTCGAAGAGCTGCGCCGCGGCGGGCGGCGCTGCGAGACTCGTCGCGACTACGGCGAATAGAAGCAAACCTCGCATGGGTTTGGCCCCTTCTATTGCGCGGCCGCTGCGCTTGCCCGGCGGCGCGGACGCAGCGGCGCTGCGCTCGGTTTGCCGGCCTCGGCGTCGGGATCGGCGAGTGCGGCAAGCAGTCGCTCGCGAATGCGCTTCAGTTTGTGCTCCTGGTCGATCTTGTGGCCGAAAACGTCCTTCACGTAGAACACGTCGACGACGCGCTCGCCGTATGTGGCGATCTTGGCGGTCGAGATCGACAGGCCGAGCTCGGTCAAGGCGCTGGTGACGTCGAACAGCAGGCCGGTGCGGTCGCGGCCATTGACCTCGATCAGCGTGTGCGTCGCCGACGCCGCGTTGTCGATCAACACGCGCGGCGGCACGGTGAACACGGCCGTGCGGCTGGGGATCGCCGGACGGCGGGCCAGCGCCTCCTTGAGCCTGAGGCGGCCCGACAGCGCCTGCTCGATGTGGGTCGAAAGCCGCGCCAGCCGCTCCGGCCGATCGAAGGCGACGCCCGCTCCCGGCGCTCCGCTCACCTCGCCCGCGGCGGCGTCCTGGATGAGGAACGTATCGAGCGCCATGCCGTTCGTCATGGTGAAGATCTGCGCGCCGGCGATGTTGGCGCCGGCCAGCGCCATCGCGCCGGCGATGCGGCTGAACAGGCCGGGATGATCGGAGGTGTAGATCGTGATTTCGGTGATCGCGCGGGCGCGGTCGATGCGCGTATCGACGGCGAGCGGCGCCTGGCCGCGCTCGGCCTCGCGCACTAGTCGGGCGTGGCGGGCGAGCGTGGCGGCGTCGCAGGCGAGCCAATATGCCGCATAGCCGCGCGCCAGGTGCGCCTCGATCTCCTTCGCCGGCCAGTCCTTCAATTCGGCGGCGAGCGCTGCCTGCGCCGCCGCGACGCGCGCCTTGGCGCTGTCGTCGGCCGGGGCTCCCGCCAGCACCTCCTCGGTGCGCCAATAGAGCTCGCGCAGCAGCGTCGCCTTCCAATTGTTCCAAACGTTGGGGCCGACGGCGCGGATGTCGGCGACGGTGAGGCAGAGCAACAGCCGCAGGCGCTCGGGCGACTGCACGAGCTGGGCGAAATCGCGGATCGTCTTCGGGTCGTGGATGTCGCGCTTGAAGGCGGTCGACGACATCGCGAGGTGATAGCGCACCAGCCACGACACGGTCTCGGTCTCCTCCGCGCTCAAGCCGACGCGCGGTCCGAGCTTGAGGGCGATATCGGCGCCGATCAGCGAATGGTCGCCGCCGCGGCCCTTGGCGATGTCGTGCAGCAGCAAGGCCAGGTACAGCGCGCGGCGCGACTGGATCTTGTGAATCGCCTCGCACGACAGGGGATGATCGGCCTTGAGCGCGCCCGATTCGATGCGGTGCAGGATGCCGATGGCGAAGATGGTGTGCTCGTCGACCGTGTAGACGTGATACATGTCGTGCTGCATCTGCGCCACGACGCGGCCGAAATCGGGCACGAAGCGGCCGAACACCCCGGCCTCGTTCATCCGCCTGAGCGTGTTCTCGGCGTCGTTGGAGTCGGTCAGGATGTCCATGAAAATGTGGTTCGCCTCGGCGTCGGCGCGCAGCCTGGCGTCGACCAGCCGCAGATTCTGGCGGATCAGCCGCAGCGCGTAAGGATGGACCTCGAGGCCGTTCTCCTGGGCGACCCGGAAGATGCGCAGGAAATTGACCGGGTCGTCGGCGAAAGAGGTGGTTTTCGCCACCGTCAAGCGGCCGCTCTCGATGGCGAAGCCGGCCGGCGACTTGGCGCGCCGCATGAACGCCGGCAGCGACAGCCGGCCGAAATTCAGCTTGGGCTTCTTTTCGGCGTCGATCTCGAGCGCGGCGCAGAAAATGCGCGTCAGGTCGCCGACATCCTTGGCGACGAGGAAATAATGCTTCATGAAGCGCTCGACGCCGCGCGTGCCGCGATGATCGGTGTAGCCCATGCGCCGGGCGATCTCCGACTGCACGTCGAAGGTCAGCCGCTCCTCCGGCCGCCCGGCGACGTAATGCAGATGGCAGCGCACGGTCGACAGGAACTCCTGCGCCTTGGCGAACTTCGCCGCCTCCTCGGCGGTGAGCACGCCCTTCAGCACCAGCTCGCTCACGTCGTCGACCCGGTGGACGTACTTGGCGATCCAGAACAGCGTGTGCAGGTCGCGCAGGCCGCCCTTGCCTTCCTTGACGTTGGGCTCGAGTACGTAGCGCGAATCGCCGAGCCGTTTGTGGCGCTGGTCGCGCTCGGCGAGCTTCGCCTCGATGAAGGCGCGCGCCGTGCCCTTGACGATCTCGGCAAGGAAACGCTTGCGCAGCTCGGCGGCGAGCTTGTCGTCGCCCCACAAGTATCGCGATTCGAGCAGCGCCGTGCGGATCGTAATGTCGTCCTGGGCGAGACGGATGCATTCGTCGAGCGAGCGCGTCGAATGCCCGACCTTGAGGCCGAGATCCCACAGCATGTAGAGGATGAATTCGACGATCTGCTCGCCGCGCGCGGTCTGCTTGTAGGGCCGCAAGAAGAGCAGATCGACGTCGGATTGCGGCGCCAGCTCCTGGCGTCCGTAGCCGCCGACGGCGACGATGGCGAGCCGTTCGGCCATGGTCGGGTTGGCGACTGGGAACACGTGCTGGTCGGCGTAATCGTGGATCAGCCGCACGACCTGGTCGACGAGGAAGCTCATCGAACGGACGCTCGCCGCCCCACCTGCCTCGCGCTCCTCGAAGCGCCGGGCGATTTCCGCTCTGCCCTTGGCGAGCGCCTGCCGCAACGCGTCGAGCACGAGACCGCGCCGCCGCTCGGCGGCCAGCTCGGACCGCTTCGCGACCTCGGTCAGCGCCGCCGCCAGCGGCCGGCGATCGATGATCGCGCGCTGATCGTGGACCTCGCGGGAGGGAAGCTCGGGTGACAGTGCGTCCATGCTCGGGCCGTGACGACGGATGATCCTAATATAAGGGTACGCGAGCGACCTTGCACCGCCGCCGGAAGGTCCCGATCTACTCGATGATGCGCTTCAAGATCAGCCACTTGGGCCTCGCCGCGACGGCG
>DATFES010000488.1:0-2562 GCA_035250945.1 Alphaproteobacteria bacterium
ACGATATTGCGCTCGTAGCTCTCGGCGTAGTTCCCCACCTGCTTGATGATGTTGAACGCCCACTTATTGTCGATACCAAGCGCCTTACCATAGTCGCCGGTCGCGCCGACGAAACGTTGGATCGTCGGGTTCGTGCTGTTCAGGTGCTGATCGATGTTCTTCGAGGTAAGGCCGTACTCCTCCGCCTCGATCATCGCATTGAGCGACCACCGCACGATGTCGCCCCAACGGTTGTCGCCGTGGCGAACCGCCGGACCCAGCGGCTCCTTGGATATCACCTCGGGCAAGATGACGTGGTCGTTCGGATTGGTGGCCTGCGTCGCACGCACCGACGCCAGGCCCGAGATGTCGGTCGTCAGAACGTCGCAGCGGCCCGAAAAGTAGGCCGCATTGACCTCTTCGAGCTTCTCGATCACCACCGGGGTGAACTGGAGCTTCTGCGCACGGAAATAGTCGGCGAGATTCAGCTCGGTTGTCGTGCCGGGCTGTACGCATACGGTGGCGCCGCCAAGCTCCTTCGCGCTCTTGACGCCGAGCTTGCGCGGCACCATGAAGCCTTGGCCGTCGTAGAATGTGACGCCGAGGAAGTCGAGACCGAGCGCCGTGTCGCGTTGCAGCGTCCAGGTCGTATTGCGCGACAGCATATCGACTTCGCCGGACTGCAGGGCGGTAAAGCGCTGCTGCGCGGTCGTGCCGGTGAAGCGCACCTTGCTGGAATCGCCGAAGACGGCCGCGGCCACGGCGCGGCAGACGTCGACGTCGATGCCTTTCCACACGCCTTGGCTGTCCGGCGCCCCGAACCCGGCGAGGCCGGTATTGACGCCGCAAATTACGAAACCGCGCGCCTTGACGGCGTCGAGGGTCGATTGCTGGGCCTCGGCGGTGCCGACCAAGGCGGCCAATGCGACCGCCGTTCCGGCGGCGAATTTGTGCAGGTTTTTCATGTCATCTCGTCCCTGTTCAGTTGCAATTCATGCGTGCCGTTCTGGCGCGGCAGACTGGCCGCTAATCCGGCACAAAATGCGCCCAGAAGCAACACATTTTCAAATACTAGAACAGCATCGCCTTGAATCTCAAGGCGGGTTGGCGTTCGGTCGGCGACGGTGCCATGATGCGGTCCGTTCGGCGGAACGCCCGGTGAACGGCACGCCGCCACTGATGCGAGTAGTCCAGGCGACGAACGACGACCATGAAACCGGATACACTTCTCACCATTGCCGGCCGCGACCCCGAAGCGAATTTCGGCATCGTGAATCCTCCCGTCTACCACGCCTCGACCGTCCTCTATCCGACCCTGGAGGCGCTCGACAATGCATGGCGTAACCGCCGTCCGGACAAGGTCTACTACGGCCGCTACGGTACGCCGACCACGTTTGCGCTCGAAGCGGCGGTCGCGGCGCTCGAAGGCGGATGGCAATCGATCGCCGTCGGTTCCGGCATGGCGGCCGTGACGGCGTCGCTGCTGGCGTTCGTCAAGGCAGGCGATCATGTGCTGATGGTCGATAATGTTTATTCGCCCTCGCGCCGCGTTTGCGACCAGCTTCTCGGGCGCTTCGGGGTCGCGACGACCTTCTACGACCCGACGATCGGCGATCGGATCGCCGAGCTGATACGGCCCAATACCCGCGTCGTCTTTCTTGAGTCGCCGGGCTCGCTCACGTTCGAGGTCCAGGATGCGCCGGCGATCATTGCCGCAGCGAAACGGAAAGGCGCTGCGGTCGTCGTCGACAACTCGTGGAGCGCCGGCGTCTATTTCAAGCCGCTGGCGCTCGGCGCCGACGTTTCGATACAGGCGGCGACGAAATATATCGGCGGGCATTCCGATCTGATGATGGGAATCGTCACGACGACCGAGGCGGCATATCAACCGTTACGTCAGACCATCACCGACCTCGGTTGCCCGTCGGGACCGGACGACTGTTATCTGGCGCTGCGCGGCCTGCGGACGCTGGGCGTGCGCCTTGCACGGCACTGGGAAACCGGAATCAAGCTCGCCGAATGGCTGAAATCGCGACGCGAGGTCGTGCGGGTGCGCCACCCGGCCCTGCCCGACCACCCCGGCCACGCGTTGTGGAAACGCGATTTTACCGGCGCCAGCGGTTTGTTCAGTTTCGAGATCCCGGCGGCTCCCCGCGCCGCGTTGGCGGCCATGGTCGATCACATGAATCTCTTCGGCATGGGCTATAGCTGGGGCGGGTTCGAAAGCTTGATCCTGCCATCCGATCCGGGACCGATCCGCACGGCGACGACGTGGGCCGGCGACACGATCTTGATTCGTCTCCATGCCGGGCTCGAGGATCCCGACGACTTGATCGCCGACCTCGAAGCGGGCTTCGGACGTTTGAACGCCGCAATGAGCGCCGAGCGATGAGCGCGCCGCCACCATCGACTTCGCAGCCGCCCGCATCCGTCATCGAGCTACTCGGCCAGATCGCCTTCGATGCCGACGGACTCGTCGCCGCGGTGGCGCAGCAGCACGACACCGGCGAGGTGCTGATGGTGGCGTGGATGAACCGCCGCGCAATCGAGGAAACGCTGCGCGCCGGCGAGGTCTACTACTGG
>DATFES010000493.1:0-5767 GCA_035250945.1 Alphaproteobacteria bacterium
TATCGGCGATGGCGAGCGTTATCTCGTCGGTCCACCAGTCGATGTCGACGATGCCGAAATTCGGCAATGGGTAAAGGGCGCCCAGGCGGTTGGGGCCCGGCTCGCTCGCCGCGGCGAAGAACTTGTTGATGCCGCTCGAGGTGATTTCGAGCAACGGATAGGGGACATCGGCCTTTTCCTCATAGAGCGCGCCGACATGGCGGTCGCCGGAAAGAAACACCACGCCTTCCGCCGTCGTGCCGGCAATCAAGTCGAATAGGCGGCGACGCTCGCGCGGCAGATTGCCCCAGCGCTCCCACCCATGTCCCTCCGCCAGGACCTGGATCGACGAGACGATGAGCCGGATCTGCGCCGGCTCGGACAGGCGCTCCTCGAGCCACTGCCACTGGCCGGCGCCCAACATGGTCTTCGCGGGGTCGTCGTCGGGCACGTAACGCTCCCTGCCCGGCGCGCCGCGCTGGTCGGTCGGCGTGAGGGGCGAGCGGAAATAGCGGGTATCGAGCAGAATGACCTGAACGCGCCGTCCCGCCGGGCCGAACGTCGCGGCGTGATAGACGCCTTCGCGTGTCCGGCGCGGATCGTCGGGCGCCAGCTCCCAGAAATCGGCGAAAAGACGCTGGCTCTCGCGCTTCCAAGGGAAATCCGCGCCGCCGTCGTTGGCGCCGTAGTCGTGATCGTCCCAGGTGGCGAGATGCGGCACGCTGGCGCGTACCCGATTCATGCCGGGGATCTCGCGCGCCGTTGCGTAAGCCTGGCGAAGCTCGGCGAGCTCGCCCGAACCGACGTCGCCATAAACGTTGTCGCCGGCAAAGATGAACAGCTCCGGCCGGTAGGCGAGGATCGCCTCCCAGATCGGCTGTCGCTCGCCCTGGTCGGCGCAACTGCCGAAGGCGACGCGCGTCAGCGGCGGCGCTTGGCGCGGCTGGGCGGCAAGCCAGCGCGGCCGGACGGTAACGAACGCCGCGGCGACGCCAGCCAGAACGCGCCGCCGCGACATCGGCGATCGATGTTTCGCCATGGCGGGCAGTCTACAGTCGCTGGCAGGCAGCGTAAAATCTCGCGCCGAGCCCGATCTCGGCGCTAAGATCAAGGTTATCCGCGGGGGATAGCCAATGTCCGAATTGCCGATCAAGCGCCGCTTGGCCGCGATCCTTGCCGCCGACATCGCCGGCTATAGCCGGCTGATGGCCGACGACGAGGAAGCAACCGCGCGCACGCTCGGCACGTACCGGCTGGCTGTCTCGGATCTGGTCGTCGAGCATGGCGGCCGCGTCTTCAACACCGCAGGCGACAGCCTCGCCGCCGAGTTTTCGAGCACGCTCGAGGCGGTGCGCGCCGCGGTCGCCATCCAGCGGGCGATCCACCGGCGAAACGCCGACGTTCCCGAGGACCGGCGGCTCGAATTCCGCATCGGCGTCAATCTCGGCGAGGTGATGGCCGAGGGCGTCGATCTGCTCGGCGACGGCATCAACGTCGCCGCCCGCCTGCAGGAGATCGCCGCGCCCGCCGGGATCTGCCTGACCGGTGCGGTGCGCGAACAGATCGACGGCAAGCTAAATTTTCCGCTGGCGCCGCTGGGCGAGCGAGCGCTCAAGAACATTCCTCGGCCGGTGCAAGTCTACCGCGTCGATTGGCGGCTCGACGATCCGAGCATGAGCGGCGTGCTTGGCGGCGATCTGAAGCTGCCCGACCGGCCGTCGATCGCCGTCCTACCCTTCGTCAACATGAGCGGCGACGCCGAGCAAGAATATTTCGCCGACGGGATCACCGAGGACATCATCACCGCGCTGTCGCGGCATCGCTGGTTCTTCGTCATCGCCCGCAATTCGACCTTCGTATACAAGGGACGCGCGGTCGACGTGAAGCAGGTCGGCCGCGAGCTCGGCGTGCGCTATGTCCTCGAAGGCAGCGTGCGCAAGGTAGGCGCGCGCGTGCGGGTCACCGGCCAGCTGATCGAGGCGGAGACCGGCAACCACCTTTGGGCAGAGCGCTATGACCGCGATCTCGCCGACATCTTCGCGATCCAGGACGAGATCACCGAGCGCGTCACCGGGGCGATCGAGCCCGAGATGCTGCTGGTCGAAGGCCGGCGCGCCGCGCGCAAGAGCGCGGCGAATCTCGATGCCTTCGACTGCTACATGCGTGGACTGTCGCACTTCCACCGTTTCGCACCCGACGAAAGCCGTCAGGCGGAAACGTGGCTGCGCCGCGCGATCGACCTTGATCCCCAGCTTCCTCAAGCCCATACGTTCCTCGCTCGCGTCCTCACCCAGCGCATCTGGTACGGCTGGAGCCAGGATATCGACCGTGACATCGACGATGCATACGCCGCCGCTGAGCGCGCGGTGTCGCTCGATGAGCGAGACCCGTACGCGCACTATGCGCTGTTCCTCGGGAGCATGGCGACCGGCCGGCACGAACAGGCGCTGGCGGAGGCCCAGCGCGCCATCGATCTCAATCCTAACTTTGCGCTCGGGCATTTCGCGCTCGGATGGATCCGCATCTACATCGGTCATTTCGCCGAGGCCGTCGACCCGCTATTGCGCAGCCTGCGGCTCGGGCCGAACGATCCGCATTCGGGCCTGTTCTTCAGCATGCTGGCGCTGGCGCACTATCATCAGCAAAATTTCGAGGAGGCCGCACACTACGCTGAACGCACGCTGCGCGGCTGGCCCAGCTACATAAGGCTGCGTACGTTGCTTGCTTGCCTCGGCCAGCTCGGACGCACCGAGCAGGCCAACTTGGTCATCGCCGAAATGACCAAGTTGGCGTCGAATAATGCCGAGCGGTTATGGGAGATCACCACCCGCTATGCCGACCCTGCGCACCGCGAACTTCTCGTCGAAGGCCTGCGCAAGGCCGGCCTGACGATTTGATTGCGGCTACGGCTGTCCGTTCATCGCCTCGAGATTGGCGTAGACGCGCACCAGGAGGCGCTTCAGGCGCGCCGCTTCGCCGGGCGTGATGCGACCGATCGCTAGCTGCTCGTAGCGGCGCGCCTCGGGAATGATCGCCCGCGTACGCCGCCGGCCGGCCTCGGTCAGCGTCAGCCGCACGGCCCGGCCATCGCCATTCGCCCGCGCGCGCGCCACGAGCCCCTTGCGGCGCATGCGCTGAACCAGCCGCGACAACGTCGACACGTCGATCGAAGTGAGCGTGGCAAGATCCGAAAGGCGCTGCCCGTCATTCTGGGCGAGCGCCGCCAGCACGCGCCATTCCTGGAGGGTGACGCCGAAACGAGCGAGCTCGCCCGCGAAGGCGAGCGCCAGCTTGGCGCCGGTCCGGTTAATCAGATACGGCAGATATCGCGCGAGGTCGAACATCGGGGCGGACGTGGCCGAAGGCGGGGGCGATGTCGCGCATGAAGCGGTCCATCTGGTCGATCACCATGTCGTAGGGCTTGAGCCCGTAGTTGAAATAGAGAATGACCTCGCCGACTCCCGCCGCCTCGACGCCCTTGAGGTCGTCGATGATCTTCTGCGGGCTGCCGGTGAGGATCGATTTCACGGTCAGATTCTCCGGTTTCATGTTGTTGAGGATGTCGACGATCTCGAGAAAATACTTGAGCGTCGGCGGCACGGTCTTGGGGTTCGATGGAAACGCCGCGACCAGCGCGTCCTTGAAGTAGCGCACCAGCGCCTCGCGGCCGAACGCCTCCTCCTCGGGCGAATCGGCAATATGGATGAAATAGCTGCACATCGCCCGCCTTGCCGCGCGGCCGCGCTTGGAGCATTCGCTACGATAGGCCTCCACCGCCGATGCCAGGCTGCCGTACACCATCGCCGCGGCGAACGGCGCGAAGATGATGTTCCAGTCGTTGGCGGCGGCGAGCTCCATCGACGGCCGCGAGAAGCAGGCGACATAGGGCCGCAGTGGATTTTGCGCCGGGCGCGGGCGGACTTCGATGTCGTCGAACTGGTAGAATTTACCCTTGTGCGACCATTTGCCCGGCTCGGTCCAGGCGCGCCAGACGACCTCGAGCCCTTCGGCGAAAATCTCGGCCGAATCGTCGAACGGCGCCTGGAAGGGCCCGTATTCGAGACGGTCGTAGCCTCGGCCGGCGGCGAAGTCGACGCGGCCGCCCGACAACAGGTCGAGCGTCGCCCATTCCTCGGCGACATGCAGCGGGTGATGCACCGGCAACAGCACGACCGCCGGCGCCAGGCGAAGCCGCGTCGTGGCGCCGGCGAGCTTGGCGAGCAGGATGTTGGGGCACGGATTGACCCCGAGCAGGTTGAAATGATGCTCGCCGATCCATGCCGAATGCAGCCCGATCTCCTCGGCGTAAAGCGCTTGCCGGTAAATCTCGCGCACGAATTGCTCGGGCGTGCGCGGGTTGTTCGGGTAGCGGTTGTCGCTCAGCGTGAAATAGCCGAAATCCATGGCCGTCTCCCGTTCCTCGCCTGGCGTCGCGGCGGCGTTATTTGCAATTGCAAGTATCTCGCGGCTTGCCCACCACGGTCAAGCCCCGCCTGGACGCGACTTGGCCCGCATATCGGCGCGCCGCGCCGGTTATAATCGGCTTTGAAATGTCCCGGCGACGGTTCCTTGCGCCGCACTGTCTCGGCGCCGTGTTGCTGGCGGCGGCGCTCGCCGCCTGCGCCGGTGGCGCGCCGTCGCCCGCGCAAGTCGCGCGGCCTTCCGGGCAGGCGTGCTACGCCGCGCTCGGCGAGCGCGGCGCCCATTTTGCGCGCGCATCGCCGCCGGCGAACGGTCCATGCCGGGTGCGCGACGGTGTATCGCTCGTCCGCGGCGTCGCCGTGCTCGATCGTCCGGCGGTGATGGATTGCCGGCTGGCGCTGGCGCTGAACGATTTCGAGCGGGAGATAATGCAACCAGCCGCCGCGCGTCATTTCGGCCGTAAGGTGGCCCGCATCCATTATCTCGGCGCTTATAGCTGCCGTCCGGTCGCCGGGCAGGCGCGACGGCTCTCCGAGCACGCTTTCGGCCTCGCCATCGATATCGCCGGTTTCGAGCTCGACGACGGCGCGGCGATCGTCGTCAAGGATCATTGGCGGGCGGGCGGTCCGCGCGCCGCCTTCTTGCGCGAGATCGCCCGCGGCGCCTGCCGTCACTTCAGCGTCGTGTTGACGCCCAACAGCGATCGCGACCATTGGAACCATATCCATCTCGACATCGGCCGCAACGTATTGTGCTCGCCGTAAGGTAAGTTAACAACTTGACGGTGTGGCAAAATGCCGATACTATTTCGGCGGATTGTATGATCGTTCATCGACCGGATTGGAATGCGCCGGACATCGACGATTCGACGCGAACGAAAGGAGCCATCCCCCCGGCGGGCGGCCGAGCCCATTCCAGCGCCGCCGAGATGCGGCGGCTCTACGCGGCGTACCGGGCCAACCGCGAACCGTCCGACGACGAGATCTTGCGTCTGATCGACCGGGGGCTAGCCGTTACCGCGATAGACGAGCTTCGCGCGGTCGGATTCAGCAACGTAGAGATCGATGACCTCGCGATCCCGGCGCGCACCGAACGGCATCGTCGGGATCGCGGACAGAATCTGACGCACCCGGAGTCGGAAAGGGTCGTGCGATTGTTGCGGCTTCGCGCGCTTGCGGAACGGGCTTTCAACGATCGGGCGAAAGCCGATGCATGGCTGCGCGATCCGCTTTCGATCCTCGACGGCCGGTCGCCGCTGTCGCTGGCGCGCAACGAATTCGGCGCGCGCCATGTCGAAACGTTGCTCGCCAAGATCGAGTGGGGCGCCGCTGCTTGATTCGTTTTTGGCGGCTGTCGCAAGCGATGT
>DATFES010000494.1:0-3730 GCA_035250945.1 Alphaproteobacteria bacterium
CGGACGGCGACCGGCGACGATCGGCGGAGGATGGGCCTCGTTCATCGCTTCCAGCCAGCGATTGAGTTTCGGCGTCGGCACTTCGTGGTTCCACACGTCATGGGCGTGGATAACCGCGCGCATCAAATCGTCGAGCTTCCGGCCGTGCAAGGCCGAGACGGTCGCGAAGCGCACGCCCTTGACCTGCGGCAGCGAAACTTCGATACGGTCGCGAAGCTGGCGCAACGCCTTCTGCGGCGCATCGACGAGGTCCCATTTGTTGACAGCGATCACCAGCGCGCGGCCTTCCTCGGCGGCGAGCCGCGCTATCGCCAGGTCCTGCTTTTCGAGCAGCAGCGCCGCATCGAGCACGAGTATGACCACCTGCGCGGCGCGGATCGCGCGTAGCGCATCTTGCGTCGACTTCCGCTCCAGGGGGTCGCCGATTCGCGCCTTTCGGCGCAGACCCGCCGTATCGACGAGGACGAACGGCCGGCCCTTCCAGCGCCACGGGACTTCGATGGCGTCGCGGGTAATTCCGGGCTCCGGGCCGGTGAGCACGCGTTCCTCGCCCAGCAGGCGATTGACCAGCGTCGACTTGCCGACATTCGGCCGTCCAACGACCGCGACGCGGATCGGCCGCTCCAACGCCGCCGCTGCGCCATCCTCATCGCGCTCCGCCTCGCCGCCGCTCGGGAGAATCGCGCCGGCCGGCGCCAAGGTCTTGAGCGCGGCGTGCAATTCCGCCAAACCTTCGCCATGTTCGGCCGAAACCGCGATCGGCGCGCCGAGGCCGAGTCCGTGCGCCTCCGCCATTCCGGAAGCAGCACGGGCCGTGCTCTCCGCTTTGTTGGCCAGCAACACGGTCGGCCGACCCAGCCGTCGCAGCCAGTTGGCGAAATGGCGGTCCAGCGCGGTCACCCCCTCGCGCGCATCGATCATGAAAAGCACTGCGTCGGCGTCGCGCACGGCGCGCTCCGTCTGGGCGCGCATTCGCCCTTCGAGCGTTTTGGCTGCGGCCTCTTCCAGCCCGGCGGTGTCGACGAGTCGAAGGAGCAGGTCGCCAAGCTGGCCCTCGCCCTCGCGGCGATCGCGGGTCAGTCCCGGTGCGTCGTCGACGAGCGCCGCGCGGCGCGCCAGCAGGCGATTGAACAGCGTCGACTTGCCAACGTTCGGCCGCCCGACGATGGCGATCGTGAAAGCCATGGCGGGGGGATCATCTGAGCGCGATGAGCGTCGCGCTGTCGGTCAGCACATAGATGGTGCTATTGGCGACGATCGGCGCCGCGGTGACCGAACCGGCGATCCCGAAGCGCGATTCGATCTCCCCGGTCGCGGCGGTGACGACCAGGGCTTCGCCCTCGGAGCTGGCGAGAAACAATCGGCCGCCGACCAGGACGGGGCCGGTCCAGACGATACGGCCGCGCTTAAGCGTCGTGTCGCGCCACACCGGAAGCTTCTGCACCCAACGCACGCGCCCGTCGCGCCTGGTGACCGCGACGACCTCGTTTTCGACCGTGGTGATGAACATGAAATCGCCGGCGACCCATGGCGTGTAGAGGCTGCCGAAATCCTGCTCCCAGATGCGGCCGCCCGAGCGCAGGTCGATCGCCGCGACGCGCCCGCTGTGCGAGGCGGCGTACACCACGCCGCGATCGATGACCGGAAAGCCTCGGATGTCGGCGAGCGACGACACGGCATCGGAGCGCAGCGCGCCGGCCAGCGATTCGGCCCACAGCACGCGGCCGTTGTCGGCGCGCAGCGCGAACAGCTCGCCCGACGAGTACGCGGCGAGGACCGCGTTTTGGAACAGCGCAGGGCTCGATCCGCCGTAAATTCCCGCCGACTCGCTTATCCCTGCGTGTGCCCACACTTTGCGTCCGGTGTCGGCATCGAGCGAATGCGTCTGGTTGTCGGCGGTGATGGCGAATACACGGCCGCCGCCGACCGTGGGCGCGCCGCGCACCGGCGCGGTCAGCGTCGTGCGCCAGATCTCGGTCCCCGTTTCGGCCTCGAGCGCGATCACCTGCGCAAATCCCGAGCCGACATAAATGCGCCCGTTGTCGAAGGCGACGCCGCCGCCCGCCCCGCCGCTGCCGTCGCCGGTCGGCCGCACGTCGAAGCGCCACAGCGTGCCGCCGCCAGCGGCGTCGAACGCCGAGACCTGCACGCCCGCGTCGACGGCGAATATCTTTCCCGCCGCGACGACCGGCGCCGCGGTGATGCGGCCGTCGCGACTGACGCCGGAACCGACATCGGCCCGCCAGGCGACGTTGAATCCCTCGGCGGCGAGATGCTGCATGGCGTGCGTCGGCGTGCCGCCGGCTTGGGCCCACGCATCGTTCGCCACCGGCTCGGGCAGCCGCACCGGCACGTCGGCGAGGCGACTATCGGGCTCGACGCTGTGACTTTGGGCGATCACCGCGATGCGCTCGCCCCCGAGCGGAGTCTTTTCAGGCCCGCCGAACCAATCGCATGCGCCAAGCGCCAATGCGGAGACGACGAGCGATACGCCAAATTTCGAACGCATGAACGGTGCTCCCGTCTCGTTTACCCGGCGAGCGCCGCAAGCATCTCGCTCGCCCGTGCCCTGAGGCCCGGCGGCGCGCTCGGGTCGTCGACGATGCGGGTATAGTATTCGCGCGCCTTGGCCGCGTCGCCCGCGCGTGCCGCGGCGATTGCCGCGAGCTCCAACGCGCTGTGGCGCCATGGGCTGTTGGCGACGCTGAGCGCCGCTAACTGTTGTTCAAGCCGCGCCGGGTCGGAAGAGTCGATTTCGTGCAATCCGGCGAGCAGCGTGGCGACGTTGCGCAGTTCCGGCGCGACATCCTCGTCTGACGCAATGGCGCGGTATGCCGCCGCGGCCCCGGCGGCATCGCCCATTTTGGCCTTCAGGGCGGCCTCGCGGAGCCGGGCGAGCGCGGCGTAGCCGGCGCGGCCCTCGCGCGCGATTATCGCGTATGCCGCAGCAGCTTCATCCAGCTTGCCCGCGGCCTCGAGTTCGCTCGCCGCCTGGAACCGCATCGCACCGGCCTCGGCCTGCTTGCGATCCCAGTCGCGCCAACCGACATAGGCGCCGGTTGCGACGACAACCAGCACCGCCAGCCCGGCGACGTGATTGCCATAACGCTTCCACAGCCGAAGCGCGCGATCGCGCCTTACTTCCTCGTCGACCTCGGAGAAAATATCGACCACGGCGACTACTCCCACCCGTCGCAAACGGGCGTTAAAAAAAGCCGGCTACCATAGCCCGTCGAGGATTCCGGCGCAAACTTACTAAGAGACATTAGAATTTCGATATAATGCATTGTTTTATCGCCAAATAAATAACCTAGCGTCGCCATTTAATCGAACAACCAACGCTGGGAAATTGGGCCGCCGGGCCTTGGCCCGTCTGGGCGATTTGGCGCATCGCCTCGAACAGCTCGCGCCGCGCCCCCGGCACCTCGTTCTTGCCGCCGGCGTCGATCCGGCCGCGATACTTGAGCGCAAGGTCGGCGTCGAAGCCGAAGAAATCGGGGGTGCAAACCGCGTCATATGCGCGCGCGACGCTCTGTGTGCGGTCGATCACGTAAGGAAACGTGAAGCCGTTGTGGTGTGCGAACGCCTTCATTTTGTCGAACGAGTCGTCGGGATAGGCCTCGCTATCGTTCGGCATGATCGCGATGACGCCGACGCCGATCGCCTGCAGTTCCTTGGCGTCGCGCACAATTCGTGCCGCCGCGGCTTTGACGTAAGGGCAGTGGTTGCA
>DATFES010000498.1:0-3858 GCA_035250945.1 Alphaproteobacteria bacterium
CAGTATCGGGAGCGCAAGATCCATCAAATCGACCCGGAGACCGGAGCGATCCTTCGTACCCTCGAATCCAACCGTTTCGTCACCGGCGTCACCTGGGTCGACGGCGAGATGTGGCACGGCACCTGGGAGGGCGATGAGAGCGATCTGCGGCGCATCGATCCGCGAACGGGAGAGGTGCTGGAGAGGATCGAGATGCCGCGAGGCGTGATTGTATCGGGGCTCGAATCCGATGGCGGCGATCGGTTTTTTTGCGGAGGCGGAAGCAGCGGCAAGGTGAGAGTCGTCCGCCGGCCCGGCCGAGGGCGCAGAGTAGCGTGAGGACTGTCGACTACGATCGTTGGGCCGACGTCATCTCTAACGCGCTACTCTATCCCATTCTGTTCCACGGCACGCCCCTCACTCCCACTCGATCGTGCCGGGCGGTTTCGAGGTGACGTCGTAGACGACGCGGTTGATGCCGCGCACTTCGTTGATGATCCGGGTGGCGCAGGCCGCAAGAAACTCGTGCGGAAAGGCGAAGCTTTCGGCGGTCATGCCGTCGGTCGATGTGACGGCGCGCAGCGCGCACACGTAATCGTACGAGCGGGCGTCGCCCATCACGCCCACGGTTTTCACCGGCAGCAGCACGGCGAAGGCCTGCCAGATCGCGTCGTAAAGGCCGGCGCCGCGAATCTCCTCGAGGTAAATGGCGTCGGCCTTGCGCAGGATCGCCAACTTGTCTTCCGTCACCTCGCCCGGCACGCGGATGGCGAGCCCCGGCCCCGGAAACGGATGGCGGCCGACCAAGCGGTCGGGCAGGCCCAGCTCGCGGCCCAACGCGCGCACCTCGTCCTTGAACAGTTCGCGCAGCGGCTCGACCAGCTTGAGCTTCATGCGCTCAGGGAGTCCGCCGACGTTGTGGTGCGACTTGATGGTGACGCTCGGGCCGCCGGTGAACGACACCGATTCGATGACATCGGGATAGAGCGTGCCTTGGGCGAGGAATTCGACCCCACCGACCTTGTGCGCCTCCTCGTCGAACACGTCGATGAAGGTGGCGCCGATGATCTTGCGCTTGTCCTCGGGGTCGAGAACGCCCTTGAGCTTGCCGAGAAAGAGCGCGCCGGCGTCGCGATGGACGAGCGGAATGTTGTAATGGCCGCGAAACAGATCGACGACCTCAGCGGCCTCGCCCTGCCGCAGCAACCCATGATCGACGAAAATACAGGTGAGCTGGTCGCCCACCGCCTCGTGGATCAGCACCGCCGCGACCGAGGAGTCGACGCCGCCGGAAAGCCCGCAGATGACGCCGCCCTTGCCGACCGTTTCGCGAATGCGCGCCACCGCTTCGCGGCGAAACGCCGCCATCGTCCAGTCGCCGCGGCAGCCGGCGACCCTGTGGGTGAAATTCCGCAGCAGCGCCGCGCCGTGCGGGGTGTGGACGACTTCGGGGTGGAACTGGACGCCGTAGAAGCGGCGCGCTTCGTCGGCAATGGCGGCGAACGGCGCGCCGTCGCTGACCGCGACGGTGCGAAATCCCGGCGGCAGCGCCACGACGCGATCGCCATGGCTCATCCATACCTGCTCGCGCGCGCCCTTGGGCCACAGCCCGTCGAACAACGCGCAGTCGGCGACGACATCGATGAAGGCGCGGCCGAACTCACGATGATCCGATGGTTCGACTTTGCCGCCGAGCTGGGCGCACATCGCCTGTTCGCCATAGCAGATGCCGAGCACCGGGACGCTCGCCTCGAACACCCAGTCGGGGGCCCGCGGTGTCCCCGTCTCGGCGACCGAAGCCGGGCCGCCGGAGAGGATGATTCCCCGGGGCTCGATCGCCCGCGTGCGCGCTTCGGGCGCGTTGAAGGGATGGATCTCGCAGTAGACGCCGCCTTCGCGCACGCGGCGGGCAATGAGCTGGGTATACTGAGCGCCGAAATCGAGGATCAGGATCTTGTCGGTCACGCCGTGAGGTCCGCTCCATCCGCCGGACGCGCGAATCGCCGGCCGGAAGGCGGGTTACATAGCCTCAATTCAGCTCGCCGAACAAGAACCGATGCGGGCGATGGTCTGACGGAGATCGGGCCAGCCATAGGCGGTTTCGTCGACCCGGCAGCCCCACAGGCGCTCACGCCGCTCCGAGATGCGGACCCCTCCCAAGCGCTCATAGAAGAATCGCGCATTGTTGGCCCGTAGCACCCACAGCAGCGCCCTCTCGAAACCACGGTCGCGCAGGCTGGTAAACGCCGCCAACAGGAGCTGGCGGCCGATGCCGCGGTCCTGGAACTCGGGCAAAACGTACAGCGTAAAAACCTCGCCGACGCGCGGGCCCCCTTGGCGCTCGGCGCACGGTCCCTCGGCGGGCCGGTCACCGGCGCGGCTGCGCCCGTAGCTGACGAAGCCGACGACGCCGTGGCCGATTTCGGTGGCGACGATGATCGGTTGCGATTCGGCGCGGTTGCGGATCACCCATGACCAGTCGCCGGCTTGGCGCTCGTAGGACATGCCGAGCAAAACCTTGTCCGGCAGCAGCCCGGCATACGCGGTGCGCCACGTATCGACATAGACCTTCGCGATATCGCCGGCGCAGCGCGCCGACGGCCGTCCGATGATCGCCATCGCCGCAAAGCCTAGCACGATTCCGGCGCGCCGCTAGGGCCTCAGCGGCCGGCGGCGGCGCCAAGAAGCGTCGGACACCCGGCCACGGCGTGCGGCGCTATTCGATCACCACGTCGGCGCCGGCGACGACCGGCGGCGGGATCGTGACGCCAAGCGCGCTTGCGGACTTCAAGTTGACAAACAACTCGAACTTCGTCGGCCGCTCGATGAGCCGGTGGGCTTGATTGGCGCCCTTAAGGATTTCGTCGATTCAGGTCGCGCCGGAGCGGGCCATCGGATGCTGGCCCACCGTCTTCGACCAATTGGCTGCGGCCGCACGTCAGAGCGATGCGCATTGTCGCCGCCCGTGGGCAATTGCACCGCCGGTCGCGGTTTTTTCGGTCGCCGCGCCGGTCGCGCCACGAGTTAGCCGGCCGGCCGCCGCGAAAGCAGATCTTCGGGGAGGGAAGCGCCATTCTTCGCCGTGTCCCACACTTGCGCGACGATCCGCCATGCGCCCGCGTCCTTGATGAGCAACATCATCTCGACGCCGCGCGTGACTTCGGCGTCGTTCTCGGTGATCTCGCAGGCGGCCGCCGCCATTGCAACATTGCCGAACGTCCGGATTTGCGCGCCGAGCATCCGCTCGCGGAACGATCGCAGCGTCGTCTGCGACAAGTCCTTCATGCGCGCCATGAACGCGTCGACGCTCTGGCTTCTCGCCGGACGGGACGCCGGGTACAGCACCGCCTCGGCGGAGAAGTCGTGCGCAAAACTGTTCCAGTCGGCGCCGCGCTCCGGCGTCCAGCAAAGACTGCCGAACTGGCGCCGGATCATCGCCTCGATCTGGGTGATGTCGTCGTCATGTCCGCCGGTTTTCATGAATTCGCTCCCATTTCACCCGGCATGGTCTGCCGCGCCGTCGTGCGGCGCTCGAATATGGCGATGAAGAAGCCGTCGGTTCCATGGCGCGCAGGCGTTAGATGAAGATAACGCTCCGCGGTCGGGCACGGCGCATCAATCGCGTGCGTCCATGCCTCGCCGACCGGCATCGGCGCAAAATCGGGCATTTGCGCGAGGAACCACTCCGCCTGGCGCTCGTTCTCCTCCGGCAGCAGCGAACAGGTGACATAGACCAACCGGCCGCCCGGCTTCACCAGTCGCGCCGCGCTGGCGAGGATCCGCCGCTGTAGGTCGACCAGCTCGTCGAGGTCGGCTGGCGTCATCGTCCACTTGGCGTCGGGATTGCGCCGCCATGTCCCTGCACCCGTGCATGGCGCA
>DATFES010000503.1:0-10859 GCA_035250945.1 Alphaproteobacteria bacterium
TGAACGAGGACTACATTCGCACGGCGCGCGCCAAGGGGCTCCCGCCGTGGCGCGTCGTCGGGCTTCACGCGCTGCGCAATGCCCTGATCCCGGTCATTACCGTCATCGGTCTTGAAACCGGCCGGCTCCTCGGCGGAGCCATTCTGACCGAGACGATCTTCTCGTGGCCCGGAGTGGGCAAGTGGCTGATCGAATCGATCCGCCGCCGCGACTATCCGGTCGTGCAGGGCGGCGTGCTGCTCGCGGCAAGCATTGTCATTTTGGTGAATTTGTCGGTCGACGTGCTGTACGGGCTGATCAACCCCCGTATTCGAAAGGGACGCTGAGATCATGGCGGTCGAAACCGCGGTGGCGCTCGCCCGAGATCGCGTCCCGCCGCATCCGCTGATCGAATTCTGGCGCTACTTCCGCCAGAACAAGGGTGCGGTGCTCGGTCTTGCGATCATCGTCGCGCTCACGCTGGTCGCGGTATTCGCCGAAGTCCTGGCGCCGCACCCACCGGCCGAACAGTACCGTGATGCATTGCTGGTCCCGCCGGTATGGGTCGAGGGCGGCTCGACGCGGTTCATCCTCGGCACCGACGACATCGGCCGCGACATGCTGTCCCGGCTGATCCACGGCGCGCGCGTGTCGATGCTGGTCGGAATCAGCGTCATCGCTCTCGGGCTCGTCGTCGGCGTGACGTTGGGGCTGCTGGCGGGGTTTTTCCCCGGGATTCTCGGCATCGCCATCATGCGGGCGATGGACACGCTGCTGGCGCTGCCGGCATTGCTGCTCGCCATCGTCATCGTCGCGATCCTCGGACCCGGACTTTTCAACGCCATGCTGGCGGTCTCGGTGGTCGTGCTTCCGGGATTCGCCCGGCTTACGCGCGCTGCGGTGCTGACCGAGCTGTCGAAGGATTACGTCACCGCCGCGCGGGTGACCGGGGCCCGACTCCCCCGACTGATGTTCAAGACCGTATTGCCGAATTGCCTGGCGCCGCTGATCGTCCAGGCGACGCTGGGGTTCTCGACGGCGATCCTCGATACGGCGGCGCTGGGATTCCTCGGCCTCGGCGCGCAGCCGCCGACGCCCGAATGGGGCACCATGCTGGCCGATGCGCTGCAATTCATCCAGCGCGCATGGTGGGTCGTGACCTTTCCCGGACTGGCGATCCTCGTCACCGTGCTCGCCTTCAATCTTATGGGCGATGGGCTTCGCGACGCCCTCGATCCCAAGCTCAAGCGGTGACGAACATGGCGCTGCTCGAGGTTCGCAACCTGTCGGTCGAGTTCGCCACGAACAACGGCGTGGTTCGCGCCGTCGAAGGGATCGATCTCAGCGTCGAGGAAGGCGAGGTCGTCGGAATCGTCGGCGAATCGGGCTCGGGCAAGAGCGTGTCCTCGCTGGCGGTGATGGGTCTCGTCGCCGCCAATGGACGGGTGAGCGCCGACCGGCTGAGCTTCGCCGGGCATGATCTGCTCGCGCTGAGTCGCCGCGAGCGGCGGCACATCACCGGGCGCGACGTGGCGATGATTTTCCAGGAGCCGATGACCAGCCTCAATCCATGCTTCACCGTCGGATTCCAAATTATCGAGGGGTTGCGGACCCATCTCGGCGGATCACGCGCCGAGCTGCGGCGGCGCGCCGTCGAGTTGCTCGATCAGGTCGGCATCTCGGACCCGGAAACGCGGCTGGCGGCGTTCCCGCACCAGCTCTCCGGCGGCATGAACCAGCGGGTGATGATCGCCATGGCGATCGCCTGCAACCCCAAGCTCCTGATTGCCGATGAACCGACGACCGCGCTCGACGTGACCATTCAGCGGCAGATTCTCGAATTGCTCATCGACCTGCAGCGCCGTCGCGGCATGGCGTTGGTGCTCATAACCCACAACATGGGCGTGGTCGCCGAGACGGCGCATCGCGTGGTCGTCATGTACGCCGGGCAGGTGGTCGAGCAACGTCCGGCGGCGGAGCTTTTCCGCCGGCCGCGGCATCCCTACACGGCGGCGCTCCTGGAGGCGTTGCCGGAACGCTCGGTCGGTCGGCGGCGGCTTGCCGCGATACCTGGCGTGGTGCCGGGCCTCGACGATCGCCCCGATGGCTGCCTGTTTCATCCGCGATGCGCCCGCGCGGTGGAGGCGTGCCGCGGCGACCGCCCGCCGCTTGTGCGCGACGCCGCGGGATCGACGCGTTGCATCAGCCCGTTGGGAGCGACGTGATGGCCGCGCTCGCCGTTTCCGCGCCATCGGACGAATTCGTCGTCACCGCCGACCGGCTGACGCGCCACTATGCGGTGCGACGGGGGCTATTTCGCGGCGATGCGACGCTTCGCGCCGTCGATGGCGTGAGTTTCGCGCTACGCGCCGGCCGGACCCTCGCCGTGGTCGGCGAATCGGGCAGCGGAAAGTCGACCCTGGCGCGCATCGTGACGTTGATCGAGCCGCCGACCGCCGGCGCCCTCAGGCTGATGGGCGAGAATCCCTTCATCGCGGCGGGCGAGGCGCGCCGCGCGCTTCGCCGCGCAGTGCAGATGGTGTTCCAGGATCCCTATGGGTCGTTGAACCCACGGCGCAAGGTCGGCGCGATCCTCGAGGAGCCTCTGGTCATCAACGCCGGATTTTCCGCCGCCGAGCGCCGCGAACGGGCGCTGGCGATGCTCGCCGCCGTCGGATTGCGGGCTGAGCATTACGATCGCTACCCGCACATGTTCTCCGGCGGGCAACGTCAGCGCATCGCCATCGGCCGGGCGCTGATGCTCAATCCCCGCCTTGTCGTCGCCGACGAACCCGTCTCGGCACTCGACATTTCCATCCAGGCCCAAGTCTTGAATCTGATGATGGACCTGCAGGAGCGGTTCAATCTCGCTTATCTTTTCATCTCGCATGATTTGAGCGTGGTTCGACACATCGCCGACGAGGTGATGGTCATGTATCTCGGCCGACCGGTCGAACATGGCGACAAACGACGGGTGTTCGCAAATCCGCGCCACCCCTACACGATGGCGTTGCTCGCCGCCACCCCGCAGGTCGATCCCGAAGGGCGCGCCAAGCCGCAAATCCTTAAGGGCGAGCTGCCATCGCCGCTCAATCCGCCGCCCGGTTGCGCCTTTCACAGCCGCTGCCCTTATGCCGATTCGCGCTGCGCAGCCGAAGCGCCGACGGCGCGCGACGTCGACGGCCGCACGGTCGCCTGCCATCACGCCGAACGCATCTCCGCCGCCGCGCCGCTCTGACCTATGGAGCGCTGGCTCCGAATCGTCTGTAATGGGGCGCGCTGCGCCGTGAATTGCGGCGCGGCGATAAAGAAGGAGACGGTCCTTGTCCGATGACCGATATGCGTCAGGGATGCGCGTCCGCCGCTCGGTGCTCGGCGATGCCCATGTCGACCGGGCCGAGGCGCGCAAGACGGAATTCGACGCCGACTTCCAGCGCTACATTACCGAGAGCGCCTGGGGATCGGTGTGGACCCGCCCCGGGCTCGACGCCTCGACGCGTTCGCTGTTGACCCTGGTGATTCTGGCCAGCCTCGGCCATTGGGAAGAGTTCCAGATGCATATTCGCGCGAGCAGGAACACCGGCGCCACGCCCGATGCAATCAGGGAGGCGTTATTCCACGTCGCGATATACGCTGGCGTACCGGCCGCGAACCGTGCCTTCGGGCTGGCAAAAGCGTCGCTGGCCGAGGCCGCCAGCGGCGAAGGGGGAGAAAATCGATGAGTGTCGCCGCCTTCAAGCCGCGCGACTGGAGCGCGCATCCGCCCTACATCCACGCCGGCTACAAATCGACCGCCTTGCGTGGGCCGACCAAGCCGCTGGTGCCGCTGGCGCAGACGCTCTCCGAGCTTACCGGGCCGGTCTACGGCCATGATAGCGTCGGGCCGCTCGACTCCGACCTGACCAAGAACGCGCGCAAGAACGGCGAGCCGTTGGGCGAGCGGATCGTCGTCACCGGGCGCGTGCTCGACGAGGACGGACGTCCGCTGCCCGACACGCTGATCGAAATCTGGCAGGCCAACGCCGCCGGCCGCTACATTCATACGATCGACCAGCATGACGCGCCGCTCGATCCCAATTTTCTCGGCGCCGGTCGCTGCGTCAGCGACGCCGCCGGGCGCTATCACTTCCATACGGTCAAGCCGGGCGCCTATCCGTGGGGCAACCATTTCAACGGCTGGCGGCCGAACCATATCCATTTCTCGCTGTTCGGACCGAGCTTCGTCACCCGCCTTGTGACGCAGATGTATTTTCCGGGCGATCCCTTGCTCGACATCGATCCGATTTATCAAGGTTCGCCGGCCGGCGCGCGCGAGTTGATGGTCGCCAAGTTCTCGATCGACGTGACCGAACCGAACTTCGCCCTTGGCTACGTGTTCGACATCGTGCTGCGTGGACGAAACGCCACGCCGATGGAGCGCTGAGCAATGGCCTCGAAGCAGACGCCGGCGCAGACCGTCGGGCCATTCTTCGCCTACGGACTGACGCCCGAGCAGTACGGCTACGCCTTCGCCAGCATCGCCAACGGTAGGCTCGCGCGAAGCGACACCGAAGGCGAACGGATCCGCATCGAGGGGCGCGTCCTCGACGGCAAGGGCGAGGCGATCGGCGACGCGCTGATCGAGATCTGGCAGGCGGACGCGCTGGGCCGCTATGCCCACCCCGCCGACCCGCGCGGCTCGAACGCCGGTTTCGGCGGTTTCGGCCGCTGCGGCACCGGTACCGACCCCGAGAAACGCTTCGTCTTCGAGACGATCAAGCCCGGCTCGGTCGACGGCCGGCAGGCGCCGCACATCAACGTTATCGTCCACATGCGCGGCCTGCTGTCGCACGCTTACACGCGGATTTACTTCTCCGACGAAGCGACGGCGAACGCCAAGGATTCGGTGTTGACCAGCGTGGCGGCCGAGCGACGCGGGACCCTGGTAGCATTGCGCCAATCGACGCCCGGCGGACCGGTCTATCGCTTCGACATCCATATGCAGGGCGAAAACGAAACCGTTTTCTTCGACGCGTGAAGGCGGATCGGCGCGCCGCGGAGGCGAAAGAATGAGCGGCGAGGCGACATTCGAACTCCTGCGTCCGTTGTTTGGCGGCAGCGAGGCGACGACGATGTTCGCCGATCGCGCGCGTATCCAAGGCATGCTCGATTTCGAGGCGGCGTTGGCGCGCGCCGAGGCGCGGCTCGGCGTGATCCCCGCCGCCGCCGCGCCGGCGATCGCCAAGGCGTGCCGCGCCGAGTTGTTCGATGTCGCAAGGCTGGCCATTGCGACGACGCGCGCGGGAAACCCGGCGATTCCGCTGGTCAAACAGCTTACCGCGCTCGTCGCCGCCGAAAACGCCGAGGCTGCGCGCTACGTGCATTGGGGCGCCACCAGCCAAGATGCCATCGACACGGGCATGGTCCTGCAGTTACGGCCGTTCCTCGACTTGATCGATCGCGATCTTGAGCGGCTTGCCGGCGTGCTCGCGCGGCTGGCCGATGCTCATCGGGCGACTCCGGCGGTGGGGCGAACGTGGATGCAACACGCGCTGCCCATCACCTTCGGCCTCAGGGCAGCTTGCTGGCTCGACGCGATCGAACGCCACCGCAGGCGTCTCGGCGAACTTCGCTCACGTGCGCTGATGCTTCAGTTCGGCGGCGCAGCCGGCACGCTCGCTGCGCTTGGCGAGCGCGGATTGGCCGTCGCGGAAGCGCTTGCCGCCGAACTCGATCTCGCCCTGCCGGCGCTTCCCTGGCACGCCAGCCGCGATCGCATCGCCGAGGTCGCTACGGTTCTAGGTCTCATCATCGGAACGCTCGGCAAGATAGCGCGCGATGTTTCATTGCTGGCGCAGAACGAAGTTGGCGAGGCCGCCGAGCCTGCGGAGGAAGGACGCGGCGGATCGTCGACCATGCCGCACAAACGCAATCCGGTCACCGCGGCGATCGTGCTGGCTGCCGCCATTCGTGCGCCGGGCTTGGTCGCGACAATGCTGGCCGCCGGCGTTCAGGAGCACGAGCGCGGGCTCGGCGGCTGGCATGCCGAATGGGAGACGCTGCCCGAGCTTTGCATGCTTGCCGCTGGCGCGCTGCGGCAGATGACGGACACGATCGACGGGCTCGAGATCGATGTCTCGCGCATGCGCGCCAACCTGGATACGACGCACGGCCAGATCTTGGCCGAAGCGGTCATGATGGCGCTCGGCGATCGGATCGGACGGCTCGCGGCGCACGACTTGGTCGAGGAAGGTTGCCGTCGTGCCGCCGCGGACAATCGCCACCTCAAAGAGGTGCTCGCAGAAGAGCCACGCATAAGCCGCCATCTGAGCGCCGCCGATCTCGATCGGCTGTTCGATCCGCTCAATTACATCGGCGCAGCTTCTTCCTTCGTCGATCGCGTCCTGGCGCGATCGCGACGCAAGTAAACGAACGCTTGAGGCCCAGTATCGGCGTCGGTCGGGGCCGACGCGTCGCTGCCGGGCTGTGGTGCGGCCGGCGACGCGCCGCCGCAGGCCACACGAAATCTGCTCCTGATCGCAGCGACGCTAGAGAATCCATTGATTTCCAATGGTATTTCATAACCTGCTCGATGGCGCGCGGACCGGATATCGCGGCGTAAAATCCATCGATTCCGCATACTGACCACTGGACTTAATTCGCCGTCTAGCCGATGAATCAACGTCGCCGCCGTGACCGGCAGGTCGCGCGAAATGATGTTCCGGGACGGCTGCGGGGGAACGTTCGGATGAGCCGTCGCATTCAGGCCATCGGCGCGGACGTACTGGGGATCGCGCCATGATCCGGGCGCCGCAAGACGCGGCGGCCGGCCTCTTTCTCATTCTGCTCGCCGCATTCGCGCTTTGGCAGGGCGCCGATCTTTCGGCGGGCACGCTCGGCCAGATCGGATCGGGCATGCTGCCAAGAGCGCTTGCGGTCCTTACCCTTCTGTGCGGCGTGGCGCTGGTCGTCGAATCGGTCCTCACCCGCGGCGCGGGGCTCGATCGGTGGGGTGTACGCGGTCCGATCTTCATCCTCGGCGCGGCGGTGGCGTTCGCGCTCGCGGTCCGTCCGCTCGGCCTCGCCGTCGCCGGACCACTGGTGATCGTGATCAGCGCCATGGCCAGCCGCGAAACGCGACTGGTCGAGATGCTCATCTTCGGGACGATCATCACCGCATTCTGCCTGTTGCTGTTCAAGTTCGCGCTCAACCTGCCGATCCCGGTGGCGCCCTGGCTGGTCGGTTATTGAGGCGACGACAATGGAAGCGTTCCTCGCCAATCTTTCGCTCGGATTCATCACCGCGTTGTCGCTGCAGAACGTCGCCTTCTGCTTCCTCGGCTGCCTGATCGGCACGTTGATCGGCGTGCTGCCCGGCGTCGGCCCGATCGCGACGATCGCCATGCTGCTGCCGCTGACCTTCAGCTTCGATCCTACCGGCGCGCTGATCATGCTCGCAGGGATTTATTATGGCGCGCAATACGGCGGATCGACGACCGCCATCCTGGTGAATATTCCCGGCGAGGCGACATCGGTCGTCACCACCCTCGACGGCCACGAGATGGCCAAACAGGGACGCGCCGGCGTGGCGCTTGGCATCGCCGCCATAGGATCGTTCATTTCGGGCACATTCGCCACTTTGGTTATCGCGGCGCTCGGAGCGCCGCTGACCGGGCTCGCGTTGTTATTCGGCCCGGCGGAGTATTTTTCGCTGATGGTCCTGGGGTTGGCCTTCGCGGTCGTGCTTGCGCGCGGATCGGTGCTGAAGGCCATTTCGATGATCGTCGTCGGTCTGCTGCTTTCGACCGTCGGCACTGACCTCGAAACCGGCGAGGAGCGGCTGACGCTCGGCCTCGCCGCGCTTGCCGACGGCATCGATTTCGCCGTGCTCGCCATGGGCGTGTTCGGCTTTGCCGAGGTCCTGCGCAATCTCGAGAATCCCGAATCTCGCGATGTCGTCAAAGGCAAGATTGGGCGCCTTCTGCCTTCGATGAGCGACATGAAGCAGGCGATTGCGCCGATTCTGCGCGGCATGGGACTAGGCGCCGCGCTCGGCATCTTGCCCGGCAACGGCGCCGTACTCGGGCCATTTGCGGCCTACACGCTTGAGAAGAAACTGGCCCGCGATCCATCGCGATTTGGCCGCGGCGCCATCGAAGGCGTCGCGGGGCCGGAATCGGCGAACAATGCCGGCGCGCAGACCGCCTTCATTCCGCTATTGACGCTCGGAATACCGCCCAACGCGGTGATGGCGCTGATGGTCGGCGCGATGACGATTCACGGCGTCATCCCCGGGCCGCAGGTCATGACCAAGAACCCCGAGCTGTTCTGGGGAATGATCGCCAGCATGTGGATCGGCAATCTCATGCTGCTGGTGATCAATCTACCGCTGGTCGGACTTTGGGTACGCCTGCTCAAGGTGCCGTACCGCCTGATGTTCCCCGCCATCCTCATCTTCTGTTGCATCGGCATCTATTCGATCAACAACAGCCCGTCGGACGTCATGTTCACCGCCTTCTTCGGTTTGTTCGGTTATGCGCTGATCAAGTTCGGGTTCGAGCCCGCGCCGATGTTGCTCGGGTTCGTGCTTGGTCGGCTGATGGAGGAGAAATTCCGCCAAGCCCTCGTGCTGTCGCGCGGCAACTTCATGACCTTCATCGATCGGCCGGTCTCCGCCGGCCTGTTGCTTGTCGCCCTCGTCGTCCTCGTCATCGCCGTCACGCCGGCGATCCGCCGGCGCCGCGAGGAGGCGTTCCAGGAATGACGGCCGGGCGAACGCGAACCTTCGACCGTCTCGGCCACGCCACGACGCTTGACCTCAAGGGAGATCGCCATGATTAGACTGTTCGCAGCGCTTTTGGCCGTCGCTGGGCTATGCTCCGGTACGGCCCATGCGCAAAACTACCCGACGCGACCGGTCACGCTCATTGTCCCGTTCGCGGCCGGCGGCCCGACCGACATCGTCGCGCGTATCATCGGCGAACACATGTCGAAGACGCTCGGCCAACAGATCGTGGTCGAGAACGTGCCTGGCGCCGGCGGCACTACGGGCATCACCCGGGGCGCGCAGGCGCGGCCCGACGGCTATACGTTGATGATGGGCCATATGGGCACGCACGGCGCGGCGCCGGCGCTCTATCCCAACTTGCGATACGATCCGACCAAGGATTTCGAGCCAGTCGGACTCGCCGCAGGTACGCCGATCCTCATCGTCGCCAAAAAGGATCTGGCGCCCAAGACCCTTTCCGAGTTCGTCGCTTATGTGAAGGCGAACCAAGCGAAGATGAACGAAGCGCATGCCGGCGTCGGCTCGGTGTCATTCACGACCTGCACGATGCTGAATTCGATGATGGGCGTGAAGGTGACGCGCGTGGCTTATCGCGGCACCGGCCCGGCGCTCAACGACCTGATTGGCGGCCAGGTCGACTATATGTGCGACCAGATCGTCAATCTTGCCGAGCAAATCAAGGCGGGCAGCATCAAAGCCTATGCCATCGCCACCGAGCAGCGCTCGCCGGCGCTACCGGACGTTCCGACGACGAAGGAAGCGGGCATGCCCGACTATCTGGTGAGCGCATGGAACGCGGTTTTTGCGCCCAAGGGCACGCCTAAGGACATCGTCGCCAAGGTCAACGATGCGCTAGTCAAGGCGCTCGATGACGATGGAACGCGCAAGCGGCTGCTCGATCTGGGCGGCGTGATCCCGGAAAAGTCGGCGCGCACGCCTGACGCGCTCGGTACCTTCGTCAAGAGCGAAGTCGCGCGTTGGACGCCCATCCTCAAGGCCGCGGGAGTAACGGCGAACTAGAACGCGCACCGCCGCGCGGTTCGAGCGCGCCCAGCGGCGGGTCATTGACCACGGTCATGCCTTGATGCTGTAAGTCACGGCATGATTGAACGCCCGCAAATCGATGCGCGCCCGGCGGCGACGCTCGTCTTGATTCGCGACGGCGCGGCGGGGCTCGAAGTCTTGATGGCGGCGCGCAACGACGCTTCAGGGTTCGCGGCCGGCGCCTATGTTTTTCCTGGCGGCAGGATCGATGCCGGCGACGGGGCGTTGGTTCGAAGCGAGGATGCCGGCGCGGCGGCGCGGGTCGCGGCTATCCGCGAGACCTGGGAGGAGTGCGGCGTTCTGCTCGCCCGGCGATGCAACGCCGGGGCGGTGGTGCGCGCCGCCGAGATTGCGCTGCTGCGCACTCGTCACGGCGCGTCGTTCGCGCCGCTGATCGCCGATGGCGCGCTCGACATCGCCATCGATCTCCTCGTTCCGTTCGCGCATTGGATCACCCCCCATGGGCGGCCCAAGCGATACGACACGATGTTTTTTCTCGCGCCGTTCGAGTCGGACCAGACGCCGCGTTGCGACGGGCACGAGGCGGTCGAGGCGTTCTGGGCGCGGCCGGCCGATATGATCGCGCGTGCCGCCGGCGGCGCGGCGAAGCTCGTCTTCGCCACTCAGATGAACTTGATGAAGCTCGCCCGCGCGCCCGACGTCGACGCGGCCATGCGTGCGGCACGCGTCGATCGGATCGTCACGGTCATTCCCGAGATCGCCGAGACCGCCCGGGGGACCGTGTTCCGCATTCCGATCGAAGCTGGGTATGGCGTGAGCGAAGTGCCGGCGGCGGGAATTCCACGCGCGTGATTCGTACCGACCGAAGTTTTACCTGCGCTTACGGCATCCTTGAGCCCGTGTCGCCGCTCATCCGGCGAATCGTCGCGCGCAACCCCGGGCCGTTCACCTTTCGCGGCACCGGCACCTATGTCGTCGGCCGCGGCGAGGTGGCGGTCATCGACCCGGGGCCGGATATTCCCGAGCATATCGATGCGCTGCTTGCGGAGCTTTCGGGCGAGCGCGTGAGCCATATCCTGATCACTCACACCCATCGCGACCACTCGCC
>DATFES010000509.1:0-2161 GCA_035250945.1 Alphaproteobacteria bacterium
CGCTCTACCGCGCCCGCGTCGGCTGCGGCTGGCGCCAGCGTATCGGCGCGGCGATCGCCGGCCTCGCGCTGACCTACACCGTCGGCAAGGCGGTGCTGATCGGTCTGGCGACCTCGAAGCGCCCCTTCGTGCGCACGCCCAAGGCCGACGGCCGTCCGGCCCTCATCCAGGGTGTGCTGATGGCGCGCGAGGAGGGCCTGCTGATGCTTCTGCTATGGATCGCCGCGGCATTGACCTGGCATTGGCACTCGGATTTCGACCCCGAAAGCAGGTTCTGGACGCTGGTCCTGGTTCTCACTTCGCTGCCCTACCTCGCCGCCCTGTCAACGTCGGTCGTCGCCAGCATCAGCGAAGGCAGCGGCGCCGGCGCCGCGCGCCGCCCGAAGGCGATCGAGGCAGTCCCGCAGCCTCAGCGCGTGCGCGCGTAGCGGACGACCTTCTGGTCGATCGCACCGAAGATCGAGCGTCCGGCGGCGTCCATCATCTCGATGCGGATGCGATCGCCGAACTTCATGAACGGCGTCGTCGGACGGCCGGTCTCGATCGTCTCGATCGTCCGCCGCTCGGCAATGCACGACGAACCGCACGCCGGATCGCGGTTGGACACGGTACCCGAACCGATGATCGTTCCGGCGCAAAGCGCCCGCGTGCGCGCGGCGTGCGCGACGAGCCGCGGCAGATCGAAGTTCATGTCGACACCGGCGTTGGGGCGGCCGAAAAGCTCGCCGTTAAGCCGGCTTTCGAGCGGCAAGTTGACCTTGCCACCGTCCCAACCCGAACCGAGTTCGTCGGGCGTCGCCGCGACCGGCGAGAAGCTCGACGCCGGCTTGGCGTGAAAAAAGCCGAACCCCTTGGCGAGTTCGGCCGGGACCAAATTGCGCAAGCTGACATCGTTGACCAGCATCAGCAGCTTGATGTGGCCGCGCGCCTCGTCGGCCGTCGCCGCCATCGGAACGTCGTCGACGATCGCCGCGATTTCGGCCTCGAAATCGATGCCGTGCGCCTCGTCGAGAGCCGGAATGTCGTCGCAGGGCCCGAGAAACCCGTCCGAGCCGCCCTGATACATCAGCGGGTCGTCGTAGAAAGACGGCGGCATCTCGGCGCCACGCGCCTTGCGCACCAATTCGACATGATGGAGATAGGCGCTGCCGTCGGCCCATTGATAGGCGCGCGGTAGCGGCGCTGCGAGCTGCGTGAAGTCCAATGCGAACGGGCAATTTTCGCCGCAATCGTGAATGCGATCTTCGTTCAGCAAACGATAGATCGCGGCGAGCTCGCTGTGCAGGCTCCGCCAATCGTCGAGCGCCGCCTGCAGCGTTCGAGCGACTGTCGGCACCTTGATCGCGCGCGACAGGTCGCGTGCGACAACAACCAGCGTCCCATCGCGGCCGCCTTCCCTGAGCGTGGCGAGTTTCATGATCGGAAGGACCCCCCGCGATTCAAGTTTCGGCCGCTCCCCTTTGTATCGGACGTCGACCCGGTTTCCGTGCGCATACGGCGCCGGGACTCGAAGTTCACGCCTTGAGCACTCCGCGGCGGATTTGATCGAGCTCCATGGACTCGAAAAGCGCCTTGAAATTGCCCTCGCCGAAACCTTCATCGCCCTTGCGCTGAATGATCTCGAAGAAGATCGGGCCGATGACCGCGTCGGTGAAGATTTGCAGCAGCAAGCCGCCGCCTTTGGTCGGCGCGCCGTCGATCAAGATGCGGTTTTTCCGCAATCGAGCGAGATTCTCGCCATGTCCGGGCAGCCGTCGGTCGATCAATTCGTAGTATGTGTCCGGGGTGTCGAGGAACTTGACTTTCTTCGCCCGCAGCTTCTCGACGCTCGCGTGGATCTCGTCGGCGCCGAGCGCGATGTGCTGAATGCCCTCGCCCTTATAGAGGTGCAGGAACTCCTCGATTTGCGACTTGTCGTCCGAGGATTCGTTGATCGGGATGCGGATCTTGCCGCACGGGCTGGTCATCGCCTTGGACTTGAGGCCGGTCACCTTTCCCTCGATGTCGAAGTACCGGATTTCGCGGAAATTGAAGATCTTTTCGTAAAAGCGCGACCATAGATCCATTCGGCCGCGATGCACATTGTGCGTGAGATGATCGATATAGGCGAGGCCGACGCCCTTGGGCGTCCGTGGCGCCGCGGGCAGCCAGCGAAAATCGA
>DATFES010000525.1:0-6291 GCA_035250945.1 Alphaproteobacteria bacterium
GCGGTGCTGATGCGCGATGTCGTCGTCGAGCGCCGCAAACCAGCCGCAATCCCACAGGAGGTGCTCGGCGGCGTCGAAATCATAGGGATTTTCGCGCTGCGTCTCCCCGGCGAGAAAGGCGGCGTAACCCTGGTCGTACTCCTTTGCGGCCGATACCTCTTGATCGACCGCCGTGCGGCGCTTCGTGCTCGCCGCGATGTACGCCCGGAATTCGGCGAACTGCTCGAGGACCGAATCGTCGATGCCGTCGGGATGGTCGACGAGCGCGCGGCGGCCCCGTTCGGTGATGACGGAACGATCCGCATCGATACGCGTCAGCAGTCGCGCGGCGACAAGATGGTCGCGCGCTTTGGCGAGGTGCGCGATCATATCCTTATCGCTCACCCCGGGGCGCTCATTGGCGCGCGCGAGCAGCCGGTCGAGATCGGCGCGGTAGGTCTCGATGGTGACCGGTCCCGCGGCCGCGGCGCGGAGCACGATCAGCATTAAGGTCGGCACGTTGAGAAGAGGGTATTCCTCGAACTCCATCGCGGCGGCCGATGACGTCGACGCCATCCGACTATACCCCGGCAATCGCAGCGTAGACAGCCCGGACGCGGTCAAACGGCGCGCGAGTGGCGCGATTCATCGTTTCCGAGATATCGATCGAAACACGCTGCGACGGCGCGCCGCAGTTTTCGGCCGAGCGGCGCGAGCAAGATCCGCCGGCCATCGACTTGCAGCAAGCCATCGGCGACAAGCGGCGCCAGCGCCGCCAACTCGGGCGCGAAATATCGCGCGCCGAACCCATGCTTCGTGGCGACGATGGCCATGTCCACCACGTCGTCGCACATGATTCGTTCAATCGCCGCGCGCCGGAGCCGATCTTCGGCGTTTAACACGACGCCGCGGGACGTCGCCAGTGCGCCGGCGCCGATTGCTGCGCGCCAAGCGCGCGTTTCGCTGCTGTTTTGAACGTAAGCGTCGGCGAACGCGCCGATCGACGAGGGGCCGAGCCCGAGCAGTGTCGTCGCGCCATCGGTCGTGTAACCTTGGAAGTTCCGCCGCAAGGCGCCAGCGTTCGCGGCCAACGCCATCGGGTCCGCCGGCCGCGCGAAATGATCGAGGCCGATCGCGGCGTAGCCATGCTCCTTGAGGCGCGACGCCATCGCCTGAGACTGGTCCCATCGTGCGCGCACGTCGGGCAACGTGGCTTCATCGATCAATCGCTGATGCTTCTTGAGCCATGGCACATGGGCATAGCCGAAAACAGCGAGGCGGTCGGGACTCAGTTCCACCGCCTGGTCGACGGTGGCGACGGCGCCCGCGGCCGTCTGCCGCGGCAGACCGTAGATGAGGTCGAAGTTGATGCGGCCGATGCCCGCCCCGCGCAGCAGTTCGACAACGCGCTTCGTCGCTTCGTAGGGCTGCACCCGATTGATCGCCGCCTGGACCGCCGGGTCGAAATCCTGCACGCCAAGGCTGGCGCGGTTGATACCGCATGCGGAAAGGGTGCGCGCCATTTCGGCCGACAGCGCGCGCGGGTCGATCTCGACGGCGATCTCGGCGTTGCTGGCGACGTCGAATGTTTGGCGCAGCCGATCGTTCAGCTTGGCGAAATCGCCCGGGGTCAGCATGGTCGGCGTCCCGCCGCCCCAGTGCACGTGCGACACGCGCAAGCGGCCCGGCACGAAGGAGGCGACCAGTGCGGTCTCGTCCGCAAGCGTCTCGGCGAACGCAGCCACAGGAGCATAACGCGCGACGATCTTGGTGTTGCAACCGCAGTACCAGCACAGCCTTTCGCAGAATGGGACGTGGAGATAGATCGAAGCCGGTTGTCGCGGGTCGAGCGCCGCGAGGCGCGCCGCATAGGCGTCGGCGTCGACGCCCGGATGGAAATGGGGCGCCGTCGGATAGCTGGTGTATCGAGGAACGCGTGAATCGTAGCGGCGAAGCAAGATATCGAGCATGGGAAAGACAGTGCGCTTGGAGCGCGTGGGCCGCCTTGATCTGGGTCAACGAGTCGCGTCAGATCGCCAATGCACCGGACGCCATGATGGTGCTAGATAAGGCCTGGAGTTTCATCGGGGGCAGGATGAGCGACGACCGCGACCAAGACAGCCACCGCCGCCGCGCGTCCTCGGACCGCGCGCATTATCTCGATTTCGTCGACGAAATGTTTCGCCTTGGCGCGATCGACAAGAATCGCCGCGACGTGTTGCGGCAGGGACTCGCAACGGCGTACGGCGGCGGCGCGGCGCGGCCGATCGTCCCGCCGGCTTCAAGCCATATCAAGTTCTCCGACGTCGGGATCGAGCGCGCGGCGAGGGCCGGCCTGGTGTCATCGGACGGCCCCGGCCGACATACGGTCAAGTCCGGGGCCGAGACGGTGCATTGGGGCTATCTCTGGGGCGCCGCCGACCCGATATTGCGGGTCAATTCGGGCGACGTCGTAACCGTCGACACCGTGTCCCACGAGGGCCTGCTCGGCGATCAGGGCCCGCCCGAAGCGTTTTTCGCGCGCTTCGGCATCGATCGCGGGCAAGTTCTGGCCGATGTCGTCAGCATCTACACCCGAGTACAGCATAGCGGGCTCGGTCCCCACGTTGTGACCGGCCCGATCTACGTCGAAGGCGCCGAACCGGGCGACGTGCTCGCCATCAATGTCATGGACGCAACTCCGCGCGTTCCCTACGGCGTCAACTCGATGCGCACCAACAAGGGCGGCTTGCCCGACGAGTTCACGCTCAACCGCAGCGTCGTGATTCCTTTCGATATGGAAAAGCGGGTGGCCAAGTTCGCGCCCGGAATCGAGGTGCCGTTGGCGCCGTTCTTCGGCATCATGGCGGTGGGACCGGCGCGAAGTCTCGGCAAGCAATCTTCGGTGCCGCCGGGCGTATACGGCGGCAACATCGATCTCAAGGATCTGACTCCGGGGTCGACGCTCTACCTTCCGGTCCACGTTCCCGGCGCGCTTTTCATGACCGGCGATGGGCACGCCGCGCAAGGCGACGGCGAGGTCGACCTTACGGCGATCGAGACCTCGCTGACCGGAACGTTCCGCCTCGAGGTGCTCAAGGGGCGTACGCTCGCCATGCCGCGCGCCGAGACGCGTACCCATTGGATCGCCATCGGCTTGCATGAGGACCTCAACGAGGCGATGCGGATCGCCATTCGCGAAGCGATCCAATATCTCGTCGATTTGAAGGGTCTGACGCGCGAAGACGCCTATGCGCTGTGCTCGATCGCCGTCGATTTCGAGGTTACGCAGGTGGTCGACAGCGTGAAGGGTATCCACGCACTGATTCCCAAGGCAATCTTCACCCGATAGGCCCGATCACCAGCCGATATATCTCGGCAGCCACAGCGCGAGGTCGGGGAAAAGAAACACGACCACGAGCGCCACGACCTGCAAGCCGACGAACGGCGCGATGCCGCGATATATGTCGCCGGTCGTCACTTCAGGCGGCACGACGCCTTTCAGAAAAAACAGCGCCCAGCCGAAGGGCGGCGTCAAGAACGAAGTCTGCAGATTGACGCAGATCATCGTCGCCAGCCAGACCTTGTCGACGCCGGCGGCGGCGAACACCGGCAGGAACAGCGGGACCGCGATGTAGCTGATCTCGATCCATTCGATGAAGAATCCGAGGACGAAAATCAGCAACATCATGAACCAGATATCGGCGGTGACGCCGCCCGGCAGGAAGGCGAACATGTCGTGGATCAACCGCTCGCCTTGAAGTCCGCGAAAAGCGAGGGAGAAGACTTGGGCGCATATCAGGACGAACATGACCATCGCCGTGATGCGCGTGGTGATCTGGACCGTATCCTTGAGGGTCCGCCATGTCAGCCGCTTGGCGGCAGCGGCGATCACGACGCTTCCAAGGGCGCCCATCGACGCCGCCTCGGTCGGCGCGGCGACGCCGCCGATGATCGACCCGAGAACGGCGAAAACCAGCCCCAACGGCGGCGCAACCACCACCGCCATTCGGGACCACAACTCCTGCCGCGATACGGCGGCGAGCTCGGCGGCCGGCACCGCGGGCGCCATTTGCGGGCTGACGATTCCAAGCACAAGGATGTAGACGCAATAGACCGCAGCCAGGACCAGTCCCGGGACGAGGGCCGCGGCGAACAACGTGCCAACCGACTCGCCCATGATGTCGGCGAGCAGGATGAGGATAAGGCTCGGCGGAATGATCTGGCCGAGGGTGCCCGACGCGCAGATCGTGCCGCAGGCGAGACCGCGATTGTAGCCGCGCCGCAGGAGCGTCGGCAGCGTGAGCAAACCGAGGGTCACCACGGTCGCGCCGACGATGCCGGTCGAAGCGCCCATCAGCACGCCGACCAAGATGATCGCAAGCCCCATGCCGCCGCGCAACCTCCCGGCGGCGACGCCAAGCACCTCCATAAGATCCTCGGCAAGCCGCGACTTTTCGAGCATCACGCCCATGAACACGAAAAGCGGAATCGCCAGGAGCGTGTAGTTGGTGACGACGCCATAGATTCGCGCCGGCAGCAGGTTGAACAATACCGGGCCGAAGCCGAGGTAACCGAAAACCAGGCCGGTGGTCGCCAGCGTCAGACCGACCGGGATGCCGATTATCAGCAGCCCGAAGAACCCGACCAGCATCAAGAGAGCGAGCGTTTCGCTGTCGATCATTCGCGCACGGCGACAAGATTGAGCGCGTTCTTAATCACGGCAGCGGCGCTTTGGACGAAGAGCAGAACGAATCCCGCCGGAATGAACGCCTTGAGCGCATAGCGGTAGGGAAATCCGCCGGGATCGGGAGATCCTTCGCCGATCGACCACGATTGCAGCACATACTTCCACGACAAATGGACGACGATGAGCGAGAACATAGCGCCGAGAATTGCCGAGACGAGGTCCACCATGACTTGCGTCCGGGCCCCGAACTTGACGAATAGCACGTCGACTCGAAGATGGCCGTCGCGAAGCAGGCAATACGACATGCCGAAGAGCACGAGCGGCGACATCAGATGCCACTCGAGCTCCTGCGACCAGACCGAGCCGGTGCGGAAGAGGTAGCGCAGCAAGACATTGGTCGCCATCACCGCGACGAGGACAAGGCACGTCCACGCCACGGTGCGGCCGACGAAGTCGACGAATGCGTCGAGCTTCGCGGCCAGACCGTGGAGGGAATTCATCCGCGAGGCGTCATCCGGTGCGGATCTTGCCGTGGTACACGGCTTCGCTGAGGCCGGCCCATTTGTCGTAGGTGGCCTTGAACGCCATGTAGGAATCGTGGACCTTCTTGGTCTGCGGGTCCTTGGCGATCGCTTCGGCCAGCACCTCGTTGGTCACTTCGCGCAATTTCGCGACGACGGCGTCGGGCAACGGCTGCGCAATGACGCCTTGATTCTTGACCAGATCCTCGAGCGCCTCGGCGTTGGTCTTTTGACACCACGCCTCGCTGACCACGTTGCACGCCGCGGCGACGTTCTCGACGATCGCTTGCAGATCCTTCGGCAACGACTCCCACGCCCGCTTGTTGACGATGATTTCGGTCACCGTCGCGGTCTCGTGCCAGCCGGTCGTATAATAGTATTTGGCCGCTTTCTGCAATCCAAGTCGGCGGTCCTGATAAGGACCGACGAACTCCGCGGCGTCGATTACGCCGCGCTCGAGCGCCGGAAAGATCTCGCCGCCCGGCAGCAGCTTCACATCGACGCCGAGCTTGCTGTAGACCTTTCCCGCCAGTCCCGGAATACGCATCTTGAGGCCGTTGAAGTCCTCGACCGTGTTGATCGGCTTGCGGAACCAACCGGTCATTTGTACGCCGGTGTTGCCCGCGGGGAGCGGCACCAGCCCAAATGGCTCGTAAACTTCGCGCCAAAGCTGCATTCCGCCGCCTTCATAGAGCCAGGCATTGATGCCCTGGAAATTCAATCCGAACGGCACAGCCGTGAAATACTGCGCGGCGAACGTCTTGCCCGCCCAGAAATATGCGTTCGCGCTGTTCATCTCGACGGTGCCCGACCGCACCGCGTCGAAGCCCTCGAGCGCCGGAATCAGCTCGCCGGCGCCGAAGACCTGGATCTTGAGGCGTCCACCCGAAGCGGCATCGACACGCTTGGCGAAGTCGGTGGCGCTTCCGGGCCCGTCCATGTAGAACGGCGCGCCGGTGGTGTAAGCGCTGGTCATCTTCCAGTTGAAACTGCGTTGCGCGTTGGCGATGGCCGGTGCGGCGATGGCGGCCGCCGTGCCAACCGCTGCGCCCTTGAAAAACTTCCGTCGTTTCATGATGGGGGTCCTCCCAGCTCGAATTACGCGAAGCGGTCCGCGCGGTC
>DATFES010000529.1:0-3986 GCA_035250945.1 Alphaproteobacteria bacterium
GCATCGCCATGCCGGCGCCCCGGCCAACTGGCGCGTCTTGCAAGGTTCGGTCCTCGATGGCGACTTCCTGGCGAGCCTTGGCGAATTCGATATCGTTTATTCATGGGGCGTCTTACACCATACCGGCGACCAGTGGACGGCGATCCGCAACGCGGCGTCGGCGGTGAAGCGAGGAGGCGAATTATACGTCGCCCTCTACACGTCGGACGCGTTCGTCGATCCGACGCCGGAGTTCTGGCTCGACGTTAAGCGCCGCTACGTGTCTTCGGGCTGGCCGACCAGGCTGGGGCTCGTCGCATGGTACGTCTGGCGCTTCGAGTTTGGCGGTCGGCCGACGCCGCGGAAGTTCGCTCGCTGGCGCGAGAAGGTGCGGCAATACAAAACCCAGCGCGGCATGTCGTATTTTCACGACGTGAAAGATTGGCTCGGCGGCTATCCGATGGAGTTTTCGTCGATCGCCGACGTGAAAAGATTCGCCGACGAAACGCTTGGGTTCGAGCTAAAGAACATCGCGACTGGCCACGCGAACACCGAATACCTGTTCGCGCGGCCGAAAGGCGCGAACGGACGATAGCAACAGGTTCACTGTCCGATCAATTCCGGGTGCTTGGCCAGATAGTCGGCGATTGCTTCCGCCGCCCAGGCATGGCCGCGTTCGCTCCAATGACCGTCGCGCAAGAAACGCGCCGCCTCGGGGAGCCCGTGCGCCTTGAATGCGGGGTACAGATCGAAGAAGGGGAGACCCGCCTCGGCGACGAGCCCGCGTAGACGGGCGATCAACAGATCCGGTCTCACGTTACGCCACCCGCCCACGATCCTGGCGCAATAGGTGGTCACGTTCTCCGCCGCAACAACGAGATTGCGAAAACCGTCGCGCGCGCCGAGTCGCGCGAATTCGCCGAAAGTATGGCGGCTGCTCGCAATCGCGTCCTCGAACACCGGCGCCAACGTGCCGATAGCGCAGAACATCCGGTCCATGTCGAGGTCGTCGGGAAACCGCCAGCCATCGAACCGCTTGGCCAGCGTCGAGTCGCGGCGCAGGTGGGCGAGGCGTAGCGCATAGTCGTGCTGCGCATCTCCGGTTGCCGGCGGCAGTTTATGGCTCGCCCAGTCGGGATCGATGTCGTTTCGCTGGATTGCTCCGTCCGCCGCCCGCTCGAAAAACAGCCGCGGCGCACGGTAGGGATGCCAGCCATTGCGGATCGATTCGAGCAACGGCGAATTATTCGCCAAGTCGTTGGCGACAACGATATTGATTACCAGATCCGGCCGAACGCGTTCGCCGAACGCTTCGTAGAACGACAGTACGTTCGATTGCCCGGCGCCGGAATATCCCATCGCCACGACGTCAATCCGCCGTTCGGGGAACCGGCGGCGCAGCGTGGTTTCCAGCAGCGCCTGCAGTTTATGTCGAATCGGCACCTGCGCCGCTTCGACGAAGGAATCTCCCAGAATAAGGATGCGAAACGTTCCGGGCGGCTTCGGGATCGCCGGCTCACGGTCGAGGAAGCCCAGCGAGTTGGTCTTCTCCGCCGTCCAGTAGTCGAAATGGTTCGTCCAGCGGACTGTCGCGTTGGGTTCAAAAATGAACCCCGCAACAGGGTCGAAGCGGGACGGCCACGCTGTCTTGGTGAAGGGAGTCGTGACGTAGAAATATGCCTCGGCCATAACGAACATCGCCACGAGCATCACGGCAGTGACGAACGTACCCGGCGCCAGCGCGCGGTAGAGCGCGCTTCGCGGTCCGACCCGGCGCAAAGCCGGCCAGGCCCAAATGGCGCCGAACAGCAACGCCAGGGCGCCGATCAAGCCGTGCGCCCAACTCGGCAGGCGGAGCAGAAGCTGCAAGCGGTACTTGCGGCCGTTCGTCGCCGGATCGTCGTTTTCCAGCGTCGAAAATATGATCTGGCGCTGCCAGACCAAGTATCGGCCGTGGCCGATGGTCCGTACGTCATCGGGCGTCTGCTTCGCGATTCCGATGGGCCGCCATGTGACCCGGCTCCACCCGGGGAACCGCTGTTCGATCATGCGCTCGAGGTGGCGATGGACGAGCGACCAGCCGAGAAACGGATCCAATCGCTCGAGCGGCCGCGTTCGTCGGACCGTCCCCTCGAATAGAACCGTCGGCAACCGTTGCAGTCTTCGTTCGGTGAACCAGCCGAATCCGAGCGGCGCGGTGAAGGCGTAACCCGAATCGTGGACGATTGGGGCAAGATCGGCGACCGGGCTTATGATGGGAAACGTTCGGTCGTTCGCCTCGGCGTAGATCCACGTCGCCGAAAGAGCCGCCGCCAGGCACGCAACGACGCGGCGCCGCCGGGCACGGCGCTGAGTCTTGTCGGCGGAAACGGCATGGCTCGGATTGAATGCGGGCGACCGCGGCAAAGGCTGCTCCGACATGGCGAACTGTTGGGCCGGCGTTCAAGCGCGCGGCGAAGATTAATACACCATTGGCGCGGCAGGGAAAAAGGGCCGCTCGCGGGAAGCCGCGTCGCGCCCGACCCAGCGCCCGGCGTTCGATGCAGGACCGGCCGCCGATTTGACCCGCCGGCATTCTTTGGACAGTCTGGGGCGAGCCTAGGGACGGCGGCTGAAGCGTCGAGCTTGGCTCGACGTGGATAACCCGGGAGTACCCGTTGTCGAACGCTCCGCTACGGCGGATTCCGGCCGGCGCCGTCGTCTTCCGCGAAGGCGAAGCGGCCGAGAGCGCATATATCGTCGAATCGGGCGCCATCGACATTGTCCGGCGCGCCGGGCACGACCGGATCGTGCTGGCGCGCCTCGGCCCTGGTGAGATCTTTGGCGAGATGGCCTTGATCGACGGCAGTCCGCGCAGCGCCACTGCGATCGCGGCCTGCGACACCGATCTCACGGAGATCTCGGGCGATCAGATTCGCCAACGACTGGCGCAGGCCGACCCGCTGGTGGTGTCGCTATTGCGCGTAGTGCTCGCGCGCTTCAAAACCTCGCGACGCGATCTTTCCGACCGGACGGAGGCAGTCGAGATCAAAACGGCGCCCGCGCCGGAACACCCTGGATACAGCGAGGCCCTCTCGCGACTGCGCCTCGAGGGCGCGCTCAAACAGGCGATTCCCGCCGCTGAGCTCTTCCTTCTCTTTCAGCCGATCGTCGACCTTCGCCGCCGCGACATATCGGGATTCGAGGCGCTGGTGCGCTGGCGGCATGGCGGACGCGGAACGATCAGCCCCGGCGATTTCGTTCCGCTGGCCGAGGAAAGCGGGCTGATCGGCATGCTCGATCGCTGGGTGCTGCGCGACGGGTTCGCCGGCGCGCGGCTGCTGGCCGAGGCGGCGGCCGCCGAGGCGATGCCGCCCTACGTCGCGATCAACCTCTCGGGGCAGACGCTGCAGGATCCTGCAGTGGTCCGATTGGTCGGCAAGATGATCGAAGAAACCGGCGTCGCGCCAAGCCAGGTCGTGCTCGAAGTGACCGAGCGCGTGTTCATGGCCGACGCCGATCGGGCGGCGGCGATCCTCGCCGATCTCAAGCGGCTTGACGTGCGGCTCGCGCTCGACGATTTCGGCAGCGGCTACTCCAGTCTGACCTATCTCGACCGTCTGGCGGTCGATATTCTGAAGCTCGACGGAGGATTGGTCGGCGGCATCGGCGAGCGGCCGCGCAGCCGCGCCCTCGTCGAATCCGTCATCCGTCTGGCGCATGAGCTTGGCATGATCGTCGTCGCCGAGGGCGTCGAGGGACCGGAGCAGGCGGCGATTCTGCGCGAGATCGGCTGCGACGCCGCGCAAGGATATTTCCTCAGCGAGCCGCTGGACCATGCCGGAGCGCTGGCGGCCGCAGCGGCGAAGCCTCGGTGATGTCCGTAACCGCCTCCGCTCGCGCCGCGATTTACCCGGCCTTACGCTCGCTCCGCCGCGGCCCAGCGCTTAGAGTAGCCGACCCATCCGGCAAGGAGCCTAGTGCTTTGAACGATAAGCGCCGCAATCCTTGGACGACGCTGGCGTCGT
>DATFES010000102.1:0-8826 GCA_035250945.1 Alphaproteobacteria bacterium
CCCCCGCCCCAGTCGAGGTAGCATTCGGCGCCAGCGACCGACGCAGCGACGCGCGGTCCCTCGCTCGGTGGAAGCGACACGCGCCAGATCGCCGCGCCCGGATCGGGCAATAGCGCCGCCACGTCGCGAACTTCCTGCCACAGGCGGCGCGAATTCATTGAGTGAAGCTCCTCGATCGCCCCATAGGCGCTCAACAGCTTGCGCAGCGACTGGCAGCGCGCGGCGACCGATACCGCGGTCCCTTCGACGCGCACCGCGGCGACGTCGGCGGCGGCGGCACGGACATAATCGACCGCCGAGCGGCGGGCGATCGCCGCGGGAAGATGCGCAGCGCCCGACACCTCGTAGGGGCTGTTCAGCGCCTCGGCGAGCGCCGCCACCGCGCGCGTCGCGTCGACGCCGAATATCAGGACGGTCCGCGTCTTCTTGGGCGCCGGCAAGACTTTGAGCGTGATCTCGCTCATGACGGCGAGCGTACCGAACGAGCCGGCGATCAGCTTCGACAAGTCATAGCCGGTGACGTTCTTGACCACCCGGCCGCCCGATTTGAACTCTTCGCCGCGCCCGCTCACCGCGGTGAAGCCGAGGAAGTGATCGCGCGCGGCGCCCGACTTGACCCGCCGGGGACCGCCGAGGTTGCAGGCGACGGCGCCGCCAAGCGTGCCGGCGCCATCCGGGGCGCCGAACAGGGCCGAAAAATCGGGCGGCTCGAATCCCAGCATCTGCTGGCGCGCGGCGACCAACGCTTCGACCTCGGACATCGGTGTGCCAGCCGCTGCGGTCAACACGAGCTCGTCAGGCTCATAGAGCCGCACCCCGGCGATCGCCGAAACGTCCAGCGTGTGCGTCGCCTGCATGGGCCGGCCCCAGCCGCGCTTGCCGCCGCGACCAACGACCTCGAGCCGCGCCTCTTCGGCGGCGGCCCAGGCGAGCGCGTCGCGAAGCTGGTCCAGATTTTGCGGCTTGAGGATTTCGCTCATACGGCGGCGAAGATCAGAACCGCGGCAGGTCGGGGAAACGCACCTGGCCGCGATGTATGTGAACGCGGCCGAGCTCGGCGCACCGATGCAGAACCGGAAAGACCTTTCCGGGGTTAAGCAGCCCGTCGGGATCGAACGCGCATTTCAACCTCTGCTGCTGCTTGAGATCGTCGTCGTCGAACATGATCCCCATGAGGTCGCGTTTTTCGACGCCGACGCCATGCTCGCCGGTGAGCACGCCGCCGACTTCGACGCACAAGCGCAGTATGTCGGCGCCGAAGATTTCTGCGCGCTCGAGCTCGCCCGGCTGATTTGCGTCGTAAAGGATCATCGGGTGAAGGTTGCCGTCGCCGGCGTGGAAGACGTTTGCGACCCGCAATCCGTGCTTGAGCGACAGTTCGGCCATGCGATTGAGCACGAGGGGGAGCTGCTTTCGTGGAATCGTGCCATCCATGCAGTAGTAGTCGGGCGATATCCGCCCGACCGCCGGAAACGCCGCCTTGCGCCCGGCCCAAAACAACTCACGCTCCGCTTCATCGTGCGACACGCGGACATAGACCGCACCTTGCGCCCGGCCGATTCGTTCTACCTCGGTGATCAACTCGTCGACCTCGGCTTGCGGGCCGTCGAGCTCGACAATGAGCAGCGCCTCGACGTCGCGGGGATAGCCGGCGCGCACGAAATCGTCGGCCGCGTGGATCGCCGGCCTGTCCATCATCTCCATGCCGCCCGGGATGATCCCGGCGGCGATCACCGCGGCGACGCAATCGCCGGCGGTTTCCGACGACGGGAATCCGAGCAGCATCGCTTGCGCCGTCTCGGGTTTCCTCAGGATTCGGACAGTGACTTCGGTGACGACGCCGAGCAGACCCTCGGAGCCGGTGACGATTCCGAGCACATCGTAACCGCCGGAATCCATGTGCTTGCCGCCGACGCGCACGACTTCGCCGTTGATCAGAACGAGTTCGAGTCCAAGGATGTTGTTGGTCGTCATGCCGTATTTGAGGCAATGCACGCCGCCCGAATTCTCGGCGACGTTGCCGCCGATGGTGCAGGCGATCTGGCTCGAGGGATCCGGGGCGTAGTAGAACCCCGCCTCGGCCACCGCCATGGTCACGCCAAGATTGGTGACGCCCGGCTGCACCCGCGCCAAACGATTTGCGTAATCGATTTCGAGCACGCGATTGAACTTGCCGAGACCGAGAATGACGCCGTCCTCGAGCGGCAAGGCGCCGCCGGAGAGCGACGTGCCGGCGCCGCGCGGCACGACTTTGATCTTGTTGTCATGGCAGTACCGCAAGACGCGCGAAACTTCGTCGACCGTCGAAGGCAGGACGACCAGCATCGGCGGTTGCCGGTAGGCGGTGAGACCGTCGGTCTCGTAAGCCTTGAGCTCTTCTTCGGCGTCGATCACGCCCTCGCCCGGAACGATGGCCCTTAGCGCACGCGCGATTTCCTTGCGTCGCGCCATTACGCCACGATCGATCTCCGGCATTTTCAGCACGTGTGGCGTCTCCTCCCATGCGCGTTTTTATACGCCGCGAGTATGACTTAGCACCTTCGAGGGCGAAGCGCCAATGAGGCGCAATTCGCGCCGGGCGGCCGCGTAGACAAGAATTCCGACGATTGAGCCGGCGGCTCGGCGCGAAACCGCCCGTGGCTGGTTCAGCCCTGACGAGCCTTGTAGCGCGGATTCGACTTGTTGATGACGTAGACGCGCCCGCGGCGCCGCACGATGCGGCAGTTCTTGTCGCGCTTCTTCGCCGAGCGCAGTGAATTGACCACTTTCATGACAGCCGCCTTCGTCCGAGTATCTGGCGACGACGGCGCAAATTCGCTCCTCGTCCCGCCAAGAGCGCCGGACCATAACCGCCCTGGCGGGCCCGTGTCAACGCTCCGCGGTTTCCGTTTAATGTATTGAAATTAAACAAGAAACTTCGCCATCGCGGCAACGCTCGGTAGCCAATGGGACGATCCATCGCGAGCCGCCGGGCGTCACTCGGGCGGGCAAGCCACCCCTGATCTGGGCAAGGCCGGACCAACCGGGCGCGGCGTGCGCAGCCAACAGCCGGTCGCCAAGAGCCGGCGCACCCCGCGCCACTTGGCGCGGGGCGGGGACGACATTGGCGGCGCGGTCAATCGAGGATGAAGGTGACCTCAATCGTCGCTCGATACTCGACGATCTTGCCGTTCTCGACCTTGGCTTTTAGCGACGCGACCTCGAGCCCGGTGAGACCGCGCAGCGTCTTGGCGGCGCGCTTCAAGCCTGTCTCGACGGCGTCCTGGAAGCTCTTCGTAGATGAGGCGACGATCTTGCTGACGCGCGCGACGGCCATGACACCCTCCCTCTCTCTTGAAGAATTCGCAGCGCCCGTTCTTGTGGGGCGCCGGCCGACGGCGGGTCGCCCCGGCCTTCAGGCGCATACTATCAGGGTAAGCGGCCGCTCGCTCAAGTCGCGTCCGACTTGCACCACGTACGCCACATGTCGCGATAAGCGCGCTCGACATCGCGCGCAAATCCCTTGGCGTCCATCAACGGCGACGCCTCGAGCCGGGCCCGCATCCCGGCGCGGAGCTCGGCCAACCGGGTCGCCTCGCCGGCAAGCCGCGCCGCCAGCTCGACATAGCCGGCCTGGTCGGAGGCGACCAGATCGTCCAGTCCGATCCGGCGCAGAATGCTGGCGCTGACCCGCCCGGCATGGCGGTCGCCGGCAAGCGCCACAACGGGCACGCCCATCCAAAGCGCTTCGCACGTAGTCGTGGTGCCGTTGTAAGGGAAGGGATCGAGCGCAATGTCGACCTCGCCGTAGACCGCGAGATGCATCTTCTTATCGGTCCACGGCAAGAAGCGAAGCCGCGCCGACTCGACGCCGACGCGTTCGAACATCTCGAAATAGCGGCGACGGGTCGGCTCGTCGGATAGCGCGCGGCTCTTGAGCAAGAGCAGCGACTTTGGCACGGCGCCGAGGATTTTCGCCCACGCCGTGACGACGTCGGGGTTGACTTTCGTCAGGTTGTTGAAAGAGCCGAAGGTAACGTGGCCGGCGCGGCGCGAAGGCGGACGGCCGACCTTTGGCGCGTCCTGCGGGGGACGATAGCAGTGAAACCCGTTCGGCAGGCGCACCAGCGCCTCGGTGCTCCAGCGCTCGTCGCCATCAACGTCGCAGACGGCATCGGTCAGGCGATAGTCGATCGCGGCGAGACCGGTCGTATTCGGGTAGCCAAGCCAAGCGACCTGCACGGGCGCCGGCTTGAGGGCGAACAGCGTCAGCCGGTTTCGCGCCGTGTGGCCGCCGAGATCGACCAGAATATCGACGCCGTCCTCGCGAATCATGCGCGCCGCGCGCTCATCGTTAACTCCGACCAGCGAGCGCCATGCGCCAGCGAGGCCCTCAAGACGGCGCGTCGTTTCGTCGGGACGCGCCACCGCCGAATAACAGATGCTCTCGATGCGGCTGGTATCGTGCGCGCCGAGGAGAGATTCGAAAAAATAACTCACCGAATGCTCGCGGAAGTCGGCCGAAACGTAGCCGACACGCAGCCGCCGATCCGCTGCCCGCGAATTGGCGTGCGGCGGAATCTCCGCCTTGGCAGCGAAACGCTCGCCCCAGCGGCGATGCGCCGCGAATACCGCGTCACGCGTCGGCTCGGTGGCGTAATTCATCGCGAGCAGGAGATTGGAGGCCGCCGCCGCGTGATCCGGAGTGATGGCGCAGGCGCGGGCAAAGGCGGCCTGCGCTTCGACGATGCGGCCCTGTTCATTGAACACGCTGGCGAGATTGCTCACCGCTTCGGCCAGCGTCGGCTTGAGCTCGATCGCCCGGCGATAAGCATGCGCCGCCGCCTCAAGCCGCCCCATAAGGCGGAGCACCGTGCCAAGGTTGTTGTGTCCCTCGGCGAATGTCGGCCGCAGCGCGATCGCACGACGATAAGCAGCTTCGGCCTCGGCCAGGCGCCCGAGCGCTTGATGGACGTTGCCGAGATTGACGTGCGCTTCGATATAGTTCGGCACCAGCGCTGCGGCTTTCTCGTAAGCCTCTTGCGCCGCCTCGAAACGGCCCAGTTCCTGCAACGCATTGCCGAGATTGTTATAAGCCCAGGCGTCCTTTGGGTTGCGCGCTAGCGCCTCTTGATAGAGCGCGATGGCGCCCTCCGGTTCGCCGCGATCTTTAAGGGCCATGCCGGCAAGTACCAGCGCCTCGGCGTCGGCGGGATCGATCGAGGCAGCGCGTCGAAACGCCGACTGCGCCTCGAGGAGGCGGCCGAGGTCGCGCATTATGCGGCCGCGAAGCTTGTGCAGCGGCGCCGACACGGGCCAGGTGTCGAGCGCGCGTTCGATCGCAACCAGCGCCTCCTTGCGCTGGCCCATCTCGCGCAGCGCCGACGCTAGGCCGATGGCGCCCATCGGATCGTCGGATGCCAGTTGCAGCGCCTGAGCATAGGCCTTCGCCGCTTCGGCGTGCCGGCCCCGCTCGGCCAAGTAGCGCCCGGCCGCAAGCGCGCTCGCGCCGTCGCTGATCACCGGCCGCGCGCGCGGCCGTTCTGCGGCGAGGGCTTCAAGCTCGGCGGCGATTCGCGCCACGACGGGCTCCCAATGATGCGGAGCTGGTTGCTGGAACAGCCGGACGGTGGCGTACCACGGGCTTTCCTCGCCCTCGATGAGCCACCGCCAGTCGCGCACGAACGGCAGCATGATCCACGTCGGCCGCCCGAGCGCGCCGGCAAGATGCGCGACGGAGGTATCGACGGTGATGATCAGATCGAGATTGGCGATCGCGGAGGCGGTTTCAGCGAAATCGCCCAATCGCGGCGCGAGATTCTCCACCGCGCCGCGGGGGAGCCGCGACAATTCGGCCGACGGCGGACCGACCTGGAGGCTGAACAACCGCACGCCGTCGACCGCCAGCAATGGACGTAACGCGTCGAGCGGCATGTTGCGATGCGCAAGCTTACGGTTGCCAGCATTGCCCGACCACACCAATCCGACCCGTAATCGCCCGTCATCGCCGATCGTTTCGCGCCACGCTTCGACGCGATCTGGATCCGCCTCGATGTAGGGCGGCTCACCCGAAAGGCGATCGAGCCCGATGTCGAAGATATTCGGCAAGCTGAGCAGCCGGACATGCCACTCGAAACCGGGCAATGCGCCGCGCATCGGAACGACTTCGGCGACGCCTTCGAGACGCCCCAGCAGCGGCACAAGCGGCGGATGTACCTCGAGAATCACGCGCGCCCCGCGTTCGGCGGCCAGTTTGGCGAAGCGGGCGAACTGAATGGCGTCGCCCATGCCCTGTTCGGCGTGAATTAGCAGCGTCCTGCCGCCAAGCTGCTCGCCCTGCCATTCGGGCTGCGTGAACGACCGCTGGCCGGCGGCCAGTTCCTTGACCTTGATCCGCCATTCGTATTCCGGCCACGCCTCGAGATAGCGGCCCTGCGCCAACAGACAAAAGGCGAGATTGAGATGCGCCTCGGCGAAATTCGGCTTGATGGCGAGCGCGCGGCGATAAGCCGCCTCGGCGGCGCCGACCTTGCGTTCGCGCATCAATACGCTGCCGAGGCCGTTATGCGCCTCGGCGTAGTTCGTCCGCAGCGCCAGCGCGCGCTTATAGACTTCGATGGCCTCTTCCAGACGGTCCTGATCGCGAAGGACGATTCCGAGATTGATCAGCGCTTCGGGAAAGCGCGGGCGAATTTGCAGCGCGCGACGGCATGCCGCCTCGGCGTCCTCCATTCGGCCGCCTTCCCACAGCAGATTGCCAAGATTGCTCCACGGGTCGGCGAACTCCGATTTAAGCGCGGTCGCCTGCCGGTATTCGCCCTCGGCTTCGCGCGTCCGCCCAAGCGCGCGCAACGCCAGACCATGGTTGTTCCGCGCCTCGGCGAAGTCATGCTTGAGCGCGATCGCCCGTTTTGCGGCCGCCGCGGCGCCCTGCGGATCGCCGACCGCCAGCAGCGCGGCGGCGAGATTGCTATGGAACTCGGGCGCATCATCCACAGCGCTTGTCGCTTGGCGGAGCAACTCGACGGCGCGTCGCGGATCGCCACGACTATAGGCGATGACCCCCATGAGATGGAGCGAAGGCGCATGGCTGGGGTCCTCGCCGAGCGCGAACGAAAGCAGCCGCTCCGCGCCGTCGAAGTCCCCCTTGCCATATAGGCCCGCCGCCTGGCGCGCGAGCTGGCCGGGGTCGGACCGCCGGTTGATCGATTCGTTCACCCCCCTGCGACTCCTCGAATCGGGCGGTCTCATGCTTTCCCCTTTACTTTACCCCGATTGATGCCGGCGCGCTCGCCATGGATATACCTGCGGCAAGCGCCCGGACAATGGCCGCGCGCGGCCTCGACCGATCGCCGACGCGGCGGAATTAAGGCGCTGTCCGATACCGTGCCGTCGCGGGCCGCCGGATCGAAAATCGCCCAGATCCGGCGCCAGATCAACGACGCAGCGACGATTGGGTCGGCCGGCGCTGGCCCGTTAACGCCGCCGCCGAGGGCCAATCGCTCGACGCCATGCGTCGTTTCGTTCCGCCCGCCTGCGCACGGCGCCCGGGCGGAAAAAGTCGACCACGAATTTACCGGGGGGGCTGGCGTCCGCCGGTACGCCTCCTTGCGGCGATCGAGTCCGGCGTAATACTAGCGCGATCGCACGAGCCCACGCCGAGCGTCGGCGAGCGCGGCGGGAAATACCTTGGCCACGTCTTCATAACCCATCCCGGGGCGAATTCGCGGGTCGTAGAGCACCCGCAAGAACAGGACGTCGCGGTCGGTGAGATCGATATGCGCGCTTCGATCGTTGAAGATCGACGGTTCGATCTCGTCGGAGTCATTCGGCAGACCGAGAAGCTGGGCAAGCTCCTCGACGACGCACTGGTAGACGACGTCGTGTCCGCGATCGAGCGGAATGAAGCTGACGGCCATCCCAATCTCGCTGCTCGGTCCCCGCGTACGTAGCGTCGAGAGGCAGATCGGTCGGAATTCGCGACGCTCGATGCGCCCGAGGTACTCCTCGTAGGCCGCCTCGTCGCGGAACAGGCGTCTAAAAATCGCGGCGTGCGCTGCCACGTTGGCGCGATCGAGGCGCGTCACGACGATCACCGCGATGTCGATCTCGCCGTCGTCGACGGTGCGAATATCGTGGCCGGTGATCGTGCGAAGGTGCTGCACGTGGAGCCGCACGAGCGGTAGCACGTCACCGCGACGCTCGCCCAGCACGCCGACGCGAACCGGCTTTGCCCATTTGATGATGCGTCCGGCGCGCGTCTGCTCGTGTTCGCGGCCCAGCGCCAATGTCGCAAAATCACGCAGATCGCGCGCATCGTCGGCGCGCGCCAAAGACGCGCCATGTGCGATGGCCGCCGAAATAAGAAGGAGCGCCGCGACTGGCACGATCCGATGCATATGCCCGCCCGAAAAAGCGGGGCCGTCAGTTCGTCGACGGCCCCTAGTCGCCCGACAGGCGGTAAGTATTATCCGAACGTCGTCTGAGTCTCGACGTCCGTCGCAAGGACGTTGTTGAGGGTCACCAGCGTCGCGACCGTGCCCCCGGCCGCCGCGCCATTCGAGTCGACGACGACACTCACGTCGGCGCCGTCCTGTTGGAAGCTGACATAGCCGCCGCTGACCGCGTCCTCCGACGATACCCCCAGGCCGCTTACCAAGCCGCCGAGATCGAGCAAGTCCGCGCCGTCGAAGTCGCTGATCACGTCGCCCGCCTCGAGCGCCACGTTGGTTCCGACGTTCTGGTAGACGAAGCTGTCGGCGCCGGTCCCACCGGAGAGCAGATCGGCGTTGCCGCGGCCGATGATGACATCGTCGCCGCCGTTACCCGACAGGTCGTCTTTTCCAC
>DATFES010000535.1:0-8268 GCA_035250945.1 Alphaproteobacteria bacterium
ACACCGGCAGGTGCGGCGATGTTCGTCGACCTCGAGAAGGCCGGCTAACACCGGCAGGTGCGGCGATGTTCGTCGACCTCGAGAAGGCCGGCTACGGCGCGCCGCCGGTCGACCTGGCGCACGCCACGCTCGGCATCGCGCTTGCCTGGAGCGATGGGCGTGCAACGCTGACGCGCGCCGACATCGTCGCCTTTTATCGCCACTACCTCGATAGCCGCCCGCCCGCGGTGTCGGCGGCGCTCACGCCATGGCTGATGGCGTTCCGCCGCCTGGTCTGGCTCAGGACGACGATGGCGTTCGCTCGCTTCGCCGCCGAAGGGGCGGCCGCATCGCTCGCGCCACGCGCCGCCGCCAACGCCGTTTCTGCCATGCGCATGGCCTTTGATCCGGCCGCAATCGTCCACCAGCGCGCCGAGTGGTCGCCGGCCGATCCGCTCATTCTTGCTTGACATCGGCGCGTGTTTGTTCTTGATTTGTTCGCTACGGCGGTGAGGTTTGGCCAATGAGCGACTCACTCGAGGAATGGCGGCTGCCGTCGGCGGCCCGCAAAGGCCGCGGCGCCATCGGCAACCCGGATGGCCGCTTCGAGCGTCATCGGCGCATGACGATTGACGATGGCTGGGCGCGGCCGGCGGTCGACGACGCGACGACCAATGATGACGATGCGCTGGCGCCGCTGGCGACCACGGTGAGCGTCGACAAGACGCGCACAATCATCGCCCGCAACGATTCGCCCGACGTGCCCTTCGAGCAATCGATCAACCCCTATCGCGGATGCGAGCACGGTTGCGTCTACTGTTACGCGCGGCCGAGTCACGCCTATTTCGGGCTCTCGTCAGGGTTGGACTTCGAAACCAAGCTGTTTATGAAGCCCGACGCGCCGCGACTGCTGGCGGCCGAGCTGCGCCGTCCCGGGTACCGCCCGCTGCCGATCGCGCTGGGCACCAACACCGATCCCTATCAGCCGATCGAGCGCACCCACCGTGTTACCCGCCAGATCATCGAGACCTTGGGCGAATTCGGCCACCCGTTCACGATTGTCACCAAATCGGCGCTGGTGACGCGCGATCTTGACCTCATCGCGCCGCTTGCCGGGAGGCGCCTTTGCAAGGTTTTCGTTTCGGTGACGACGCTGAGCCCCGAATTGGCGCGTCGCATGGAGCCGCGGGCCTCCACTCCGCGAAAGCGCCTCGCCGCGATCGCCGCGCTCGCTTCGGCCGGCGTGCCGACGGGCGTGATGGCCGCGCCGATGATCCCGGCGCTCAACGATAGCGAGCTCGAGGCGATTCTCGAGGCGGCGGCACGGGCCGGTGCGGGGTCGGCCGGCTACACGGTTTTGCGCCTGCCGCATGAAATAAAGGATCTTTTCGCCGAGTGGCTCGACGTGCACGCGCCGCTCAAAGCGAAGCACGTGCTGGCTTTGGTCCGCGAAACGCGCGGCGGCCGACTCAATGACCCGAATTTCGGCGCGCGCATGCGCGGCACCGGACATTACGCCGCACTGATCGCCGCGCGCTTCAAGCTGGCTTGCAAGCGCCTCGGGCTGAACCGCAACGATTGGCGTCTCGACGAGACGCAGTTCGCCAAACCGCCCGCCACCGGAGATCAGTTGGCGCTGCTCTAAAACGCCGCGATATCGGCAGCGCTCGGGCGTATTCGGCTTGCGCTCGATTGTCATCGAAACGTAATAATAGTCCAACGTTCGCGCCATCAAATGCGCGCCTGCCGGCAACGGCCGTTCGGGCCGGCGCGACAACGGGGGAGAGTTTGGCCGAGATCGTCGTCGAAGACGTGGCGAAACGGTGGAGTGCTACGCGCGCCGTCGATGGCGTGAGCTTCACCGCCAGCGCCGGCGAGCTCCTCGTCCTGCTCGGACCCTCGGGCTGCGGCAAATCGACGACGTTGCGCCTCATCGCCGGCCTCGAAATCGTCGACGCCGGCCGCATTCTGATCGGCGGCAACGACGTGACCGACCGCGCGCCGGCGAAGCGCGGCGTGTCGATGGTCTTTCAATCCTACGCCCTGTTCCCGCACCTGTCGGTCGCCGAGAACATCGTCTTCGGCCTCAAGGTGCGCAAAGTGCCGCAAGGGGAGCGCGCCGAGCGCTTACAGCGCGCCGCCGATCTGCTCGGATTGTCGCAGCTCCTGGCGCGCAAGCCCTCGCAGCTCTCGGGCGGCCAGCAGCAGCGCGTAGCGCTAGGCCGCGCGATCGTCGCCGGCGCCAAGGTGTGCTTGATGGACGAGCCGCTGTCCAACCTCGACGCCCAATTGCGTCATGAAATGCGGCGCGAGATTCGCGCCCTGCAGCGCCAGCTCGGCATCACCATGATCTATGTGACGCACGACCAGACCGAGGCGATGACCATGGCCGACCGCGTCATCGTCATGCGCGACGGCCGCATCGAGCAGAACGCGACCCCGGCCGAGCTTTATGCACGGCCGGCGACCGCCTTCGTCGCCCGTTTCATCGGCACCCCGCCGATGAATGTGCTGCCGCTCGCCGATAGCCCGGGCGGCGCGGTATTGCGCGGTCTCGGCGGACCGGCGCTCGCCGGCGGACGCGGCGAAGGGCGATTGCTCGGCGTTCGCCCCGAGGAGGTGCGGCTTGTCGGCGCGGGCGGCGTGAGCGCGCGCGTGGTCGCGGTCGAATATCTCGGCGCCGATTCGATCGTCACCTGCGCCGCAGGCGATTCGATCATGGCCGCCCGCGTGCCAGGCCGCGCTGGAAACGCCGCCGGCGAGATGGTTCAACTCGCCTGGCCGCCGGAGATTCAGCATCTGTTCGATGCGGCGACGGGCGCGCGGCTCGATGCGTCGCCCGTTCAGCCAAGCCTGGCGCGCGCCGGACGCGCGTGAAGCTTCGCATCGTCATCGATACCGGGACCAACTGCAACGAGGGGAGATCTCAACGATGTTGGAACGATGGAAGTCATGGGCGGCGTGCGCCGCGCTCGCCGCCGGGCTGCTGTGGAGCGCCGCTCCTGCCCGCGCGGTCGATGTCACGTTCTATTATCCCGTCGCGGTCGGCGGGCCGATCACGAAGATCATCGACGCGATGGCGGCGGATTTCGAGAAGGAGAATCCTGGCATCAAGGTGAAGCCGGTCTACACCGGCAGCTACCAGGACACGATCACCAAGACGATCACCGCGCTAAAGGGGGGCGAGCCGCCGCATTTCGCGGTAATCCTCGCCGTCGACATGTACACGCTGATCGACGAGGACGCGATCGTGCCGATCGACGAACTGGCGACCTCGCCCGAAGATCAAGCGTGGCTCAACAGCTTCTTTCCCGGTTTCATGGAGAACAGCCGCACCGAAGGCAAGACGTGGGGCATTCCTTTCCAGCGCTCGACCGTCGTTCTTTATTGGAACAAGGAGGCGTTCAAGGAGGTTGGGCTCGATCCCGAACGGCCGCCGGCGACGTGGGTCGAAATGGTCGACTACGCGCGCAAGCTCACCAAGCGCGACGGCTCGGGCAAGGTCACCCAGTGGGGAATCCAGGTCCCGTCGTCGGGCTTTCCATACTGGTTGTTCCAGGGCTTCACGACGCAGAACGATGTGCGCCTGATGAACCCCGCCGGCAATCAGACCTACTTCGACAATCCGGCGGTGATCGAGGCGCTGCAGTTCTGGGTCGATCTCTCCAAGACCTACAAGGTGATGCCGGAAGGGATCATCGAATGGGGCACGACGCCGAAGGATTTCTTCGAGCGCAAGATCGCCATGATGTGGACGACGACCGGCAACCTGACCAACGTCAAGGCCAACGCGCCCTTCCCCTTCGGCGTCGCCATGCTGCCGGCGAACAAGCGGCGCGGTACGCCGACCGGCGGCGGCAATTTCTACATCTTCAAGAAAGCCAGCGCCGAGGAGCGCGCCGCGGCGTACAAGTTCGCCAAGTGGGCGACGACGCCCGAGCGGGCGGCGCAATGGGGCATCGCCACGGGCTACGTCGCGGTTAGGTCCGATTCGTGGGATACGCCGACGATGAAGAAATATGTCGAAGGCTTCCCGGCCGCGGCGGTGGCGCGCGATCAGCTCGAATATGCGGTAGCCGAGCTGTCGACGCACGAGAACCAGCGGGTCACCAAGGCGCTCAATGACGGGCTGCAGGCCGCGCTTACCGGACTCAAGACGGCCGAAAACGCGATGAAGGACGCCCAGCGCGAGGCCGAACGGATTTTGCGTCCGTATCGGCGCTAGGATGCGACGTCCCGTACGCCCGCGTTCGCGCGCGGGCGTGCGGGACGGATCCTTCGGGTCATGACTCGCCTGCAAGCCAATCTGTACGCCTGGATGCTGCTGCTGCCGGCGGCGGCGCTGCTGGCGCTGTTCACCCACTATCCAACCTTCGCCACGATCCACAGCAGCTTTTATTCGACCGCGCGCGGAAGCCGGAAGGCGGTATTCATCGGCTTCGACCAGTACGCGACGATGCTGGACGATCCGGTGTTCTGGCAGGTGATGTGGAACAACCTGATCTACGCGCTCGGCACGATTCCGGCGTCGATCGCGCTGGCGCTGCTGATGGCCTGGTTCGTCAACGAAAAGCTCGCCGGACGCGGCCTGCTGCGCATGGCTTATTTCACGCCGACCGTGTTGCCGATGATCGCGGTCGCCAATATCTGGCTTTTCTTCTATACGCCCGACTATGGCCTGATCGATCAGGTCGGCCGTCTGTTCGGTTTCCACGGCCATAACTGGCTGGGCGACCGCGACACCGTGCTCGGCTGCCTGATGGTGATGACCATCTGGAAGGAAGCCGGGTTCTTCATGATTTTCTATCTCGCGGCGATGCAGCAGATGCCGCCGGCGCTGGCCGAAGCGGCGGCGCTCGAGGGCGCCGGCCGCTGGTACTATTTCCGCCGCGTCGTCTTTCCCCTGCTCATGCCGACGACGCTGTTCGTGCTGATCAACGCCGTCATCAACGCGTTCCGTCTGGTCGATCACATCGTGGCGATCACCCGCGGCGGCCCCGACAACGCCAGCTCGCTGCTGTTGTTCTACATTTACGAGGTGGCGTTCAAATTCTGGGATACCGGCTACGGCGCGGCGCTGACGGTCGTGCTGCTCGCCATCCTCGCCACGGTGGCGATCGGCCAGTTCGTCTATCTCGATCGGCGCGTGCATTATCGATGAGCCACGTCATGCAGCCGCACGGCGCGTTGCGCGCGCTCGAAACCGCCGGCGCCTGGCTCCTCGGCCTGTTGTGGGTGCTGCCGCTCGTCTACGCTTTTTGGACGGCGTTCCATCCGCCCGCATATTCGGCGCGCTTCGACCTGCTGGCGCCGCTCACCTTGCAGAACTTTTTCAACGCCTGGGCGGCGGCGCCGTTCGCGCGCTACTTCGTCAACACGGTGATACTCGTCACCATGATTCTCGCCGCGCAACTGGTCCTTTGCACGCTTGCCGCCTACGCCTTCGCGCGGTTCGAGTTCTTCGGCCGCGAAGTGATGTTCGTGCTCGTGCTGGTGCAGCTGATGATCATGCCGGACGTTCTGATCGTCGAGAACTACCGCACCATGAGCGATCTTGGCGTACTCGATTCGATCCTCGCCATCGGGCTCCCCTACATGGCGTCGGCCTTCGGCATCTTCCTGATGCGCCAGACCTTCAAGACGGTGCCGCGCGAGCTCGACGAGGCGGCGCGTATCGAGGGCGCCGGGTTCCTGCAGCTTCTTTGGAAGGTCTACGTGCCGCTGGCGAAGCCGGTCTACATCGCCTACGGCCTGGTGTCGGTGAGTTATCATTGGAACAACTTTCTGTGGCCGCTGATCGTCACCAATTCGGTGTCGACCCGCCCGGTGACGGTGGGATTGAGCGTCTTCGCCTCGACCGACCAAGGCATCGACTGGTCGATCATCACCGCCGCGACGCTGCTCACCACCGGCCCGTTGCTAGTCGCGTTCCTGCTCTTCCAGCGCCAGTTCGTGCAAAGCTTCATGCGCGCCGGGATCAAATAGCGGCATGGCGCTGCTATAATCGCGACTCGCCATGCCCGATTTCGCGCACGAGCGTCGCCACGCCGGGATCGTCGCCGGAATCGACGAGGCCGGCCGCGGGCCGCTTGCCGGTCCGGTGGTCGCCGCCGCGGTGATTCTCGATCGCTGGCGAACGCCGCACCAGCTTCGCGACCTGCTCGACGATTCGAAGAAACTCACCCGGCGCGCGCGCGAAGCCGCGTTCGCCGCGTTGCTGCAGGGCGCAAGCGAGGGCGCGGCAAGGTTCGCCATCGGCGCCGCCAGCGTCGGCGAGATCGATCGCATCAATATCCTGCAAGCGACGTTTCTCGCCATGCGCCGCGCCGTCGCCCGGCTGGCGATCCGGCCGGATTGCGCATTGGTCGACGGCGATCGCGCGCCGCCCGACCTCGGCTGCCGCGCCGTGCCGCTGGTCGGCGGCGATGGCGCCTCGCTGTCGATCGCCGCCGCCTCGATCCTCGCCAAGGTCACTCGCGATCGCATCATGGCCCGCCTCGACCGCCGCCACGCCGGCTTCGGCTGGGGTCATAACGTCGGTTATGGCTCGCCCGAGCACCTCGCAGCCATTGTGCGTCTGGGGCCGACAAGACACCACCGGTTGAGCTTCTCGCCGTTGCGGCAGAGCATTCTGCCGTTTTCTTAATTCTTGCTAACCATTTGACTCAACAAAGATATTGACGGCGACTCGGGGCTGACTCAGGATCGGCGCTCGTGCTTCCGGGGGGATGGCATGGCGCTCGAAACGATCATCGTCGGCGACTGCATAAAGGAAATGGCGCGGCTGACGCCCGGCAGCGTTGACATGATTTTTGCCGACCCGCCGTACAATCTTCAGCTCAGGGGCGAGTTGCATCGGCCGAACAACACGCGGGTCGACGGCGTCGCCGAGGATTGGGATCGCATCGGCGATTTCGCCGCCTACGACGTCTTCACCCGCGAATGGCTGGGCGCGGCGCGCCGCGCCCTCAAACGCGACGGCACGATCTGGGTGATCGGAACCTATCACAACATATTTCGCCTCGGCGCATCGCTGCAGGACATCGGGTTCTGGGTGCTCAACGACGTCGTGTGGCGCAAGACCAATCCGATGCCGAATTTCCGCGGCCGGCGCTTCACCAACGCGCACGAGACGCTGATCTGGGCGGCGCGCGGACCCGACAGCCGGTATACGTTCAATTACGGCGCCATGAAATCGCTGAACGACGACTTGCAGATGCGCAGCGACTGGCTGATGCCGATTTGTGGCGGACCGGAACGCCTGAAGCGCGATGGAAGGAAGGCGCATCCGACGCAAAAACCCGAGGCGCTGCTCTATCGCGCCATTCTCGCCGCGAGCAGACCGGGCGAGATCGTGCTCGATCCCTTCCTTGGTTCAGGGACCACCGCGGCGGTGGCCAAGAAACTCGGCCGCGGCTTCATCGGCATCGAGCGCGATGCTGATTACGCCGAACTCGCCCGCGCGCGCATCGCCGACACGCGTGGGCCGGCGAGCGAGGACATCATCGCCACGCCCGGCAAACGCGAGGAGCCGCGCATTCCCTTCGGCTGGCTGGTCGAACGCGGATTGTTGCAACCGGGCGAAGTGCTGACCGATCCCAGCGGCCGCTGGACGGCACGCGTCCGCGCCGACGGTACGTTGATCTCGGCGGCGCATCGCGGATCGATCCATCAAGTCGGCGCCGCCGTGCAGGGCGCGCCAGCATGCAACGGCTGGACGTTCTGGTGCGTCGGCTTGGAGGGCAAGCGCGTGCCGATCGACGTGCTGCGCCAAAAGCTCAAGGCCGAATTATCTTGAACCGCGATGCGCGATGACGGAGCCGGCGTTCACGCCGTTCGCCGTTTGACGCGCTCGACGTTAAGCGCGCAAGACATATCCGCGCGGCGATCTTGTCGAAACTAGAACCATGCCGATATCGATCGAGACGAAGAAATCGCCGATCAACTTCGCCGTCGTAGGATAATTTTCGCGCAGTTCGCCGTTAACCTTAATCGACGGTAAATGCGCGCGATGCATCGGAGCGGCCAAAAATCTGGCTCGACTTGGTGAATCGGCTGCAGTTCCACCGATTTAACCATGCCTTTACCACCATGCTGATAAGTTTTTAGCGAATTCTCGTCTCAACGCGGCGACGGACCGGCGTGACGAGCGAACGAATGGCCGGATCGGAACATCACGATACTGACAGCGGACGAATTGCGATGAGCGCAGTGCCCGTACTGCCCGACCTTGCCGAGGCGCCCGACGTCGTCAAGCGTCGCGCGGTCCCGATCAAGGACATCGCGAAG
>DATFES010000538.1:0-3296 GCA_035250945.1 Alphaproteobacteria bacterium
ATCGCCGGTACGTCGAAGCCCTCATGAAAGAGGTCGCGAAAGCGCTGATCGCGTTCCTCCGCGGTGACGCCCGGTTTGGTCAAGCCGGTCACGGCGCGTTCGGCGAGCTTCAAAATGAACTCGCCGGCCTGCGAATTGCCACCGTTCGCCGGCGCGCTCGCCTGTCCTTGCGCCAGGGCGGACGTTGACATCAAGGTGGCCACGAGGCCGAAGGCGAATATGCGGCGTCGCATGGGTTCCAACATGGTTGGTGACGCGATCAACGTTGCCTAATAGCCGCCGCCGGGAAAGGGCGCGGTCGGTTCCGATTCGTCGACGGTCTCCGGAGCGACCGCAACCGGCCGCGATTCGGGCGGGGAAGCGCTTGGGCGCGGTCGATCGTCCTCGGGCGCGCCATTGCGGATCTCGTTCTGGCGACGCTGACGGTAGACGCTGCGCAGCGTTGCGTAATAGTCGACCGAGTTCCGCTGCAACTCGTCCAAAACCTCGATCACCTGCTCGCGGGTCGAGACCCCGGTCAGCAAGCCGCGGCCGATAAGGAACAGGTCGCCATCGGGATACTGGCGCGCAACGATGTTCACGGGGTCGCCGAAATAATCGCCGACCAGACCGACCGCGTCGCGAACGTTCGACGGTCCGAAGATCGGCAGCACAATGTAAGGCCCCTCGGGCAGGCCCCAGACGGCGAATGTCTGGCCGGCATCTTCCTCGTGATTGGGAAGGCCGAAATCGTCGGCGACGTCGAAGAGCCCGAGAACGCCGAGCGTCGAATTGATCGCGAAGCGGCCGCCAGCGGTCGCCGCGCGGTCGAATTCGCCCTGCAGCAGATCGTTGACCGCGGTCCACGGCATGCGAAGGTTGGAGAGCGCGTTGCGCACGCCGCGCTGCGCCGGGTCGGGTAGCGCCGCGCGATAGATATATGCCGAGGGTTTGATGAACATCTCGTCGAGGAAATAGTTGACCTCGAAGATATATCGATTGACCGGTTCGATCGGGTCATAAACCGCGTCCGGATCGTCGAGCGACGTCGTCGACGCGCAACCTGACACGACTAGCCCGGCGGCCAATGCACCAACCAGAATCGCCCTGCCGCGCAACACTAACGATAGCTTCATGGGTTCTTATGCCGGTGTTACTTTTTGGGGGCTGCGCGAAAGGGTTACCGAACACCGCCCCGCCTACGTGGCGTATCGGGCGGCAATAAGCGCCATCCAGGCGCGCCAGCCACAATATCGGCGCAGCCCCTGAACAACTGATTAACCGTCGTCGACCGAATCGTCAGCTTGCTCAACGAGTCGCTTAGTTAACACAAAGCTTTAGGACGGACCATATCGGTCGGCCCGCGGAGCGGTGATCGCCGGGTGGCTGTTGCAGGGAATCATCAGTCGCGTCGGTGACGTGACTTTCCTGTTGCAAGATATGCTTATAGCTTTATATTTTCCGACTGGAACGGAAGATACCGAGATTTGCCACGCCATGGACAAGCTGCTGTCGGCGCTTCGCGCCGCTGCCGAACCCACCCGCTTGCGGATACTTGCGCTGTGCGCCCGCGAGGAACTGACGGTGAGCGAAATCACTCAGATTCTCGGGCAGAGCCAGCCGCGGGTCTCGCGGCATCTTCGGCTTCTCGCCGAAGCGGGTCTACTCGAGCGTCTACCGGAAGGAAGTTGGGCTTTTTTTCGCCTGGCGCGCGACGGCGCGGCAGGCGAATGCGCGCAGCAGGTGTTGCGGTTATTGCCGCGTGGCGATGGGCTGTTGGCGCGCGACCGCGAGCGGTTGACGGCCATACGCCGCCATCGCGCCGAAACCGCGGCCGACTATTTCCGCAAGAACGCCGCGCGCTGGGACGAAATTCGTTCGTTGCACGTCGACGAGATCGAGGTCGAGCGTGTGCTGCTCGATCTGCTGCCGCCGTCGTCGCTCCGTCAATTGCTCGATATCGGCACCGGCACCGGCCGTGTGCTCGAGTTGTTCGGCCAGCACGGCGTGCGCGGCGTGGGCATCGATCTATCGCGCGAGATGCTCGCCGTCGCTCGCTCCAAGCTCGCGCGTGACGAACTGAGCCATTGCTTCGTGCGTCAGGGCGACATGTACCAGTTGCCGTTTGCCGAGCCCAGTTTCGATGCGGTGACTATCCATCATGTCCTGCATTTCGCCGACGATCCGGGCGCGGCGATCGCCGAGGCGGCGCGAGTGCTCAAGCCGGGCGGCCGACTGGCGATCTGCGATTTCGCGCCGCACGATCTCGAGCATCTGCGGCGCGAGCATGCCCATCGGCGGCTCGGATTTAGCGACGATGAAATGCGCGCCTGGATCGAGACGGCCGGCTTGACGGCGCGAGCCCCGGTTCATTTGCCAGGCAAGCGGCTGACCGTCGTCGTCTGGGGAGGCGATCGCCCCGAGGCGCCGAGCGCGACATCCAGCGTCGGCGAGCGGGTGCACGCATGATCGCGCCGCGCAGCGGCACGGCCGAGAGCCTCATCGGCGGCGCGACGAACGGCGCCAAACTCAAGGTGTCGTTCGAATTTTTTCCGCCGAAGACGGAAGAGATGGAGCGCCAACTGTGGCAGGCGGTCAAGCGACTCGAGCCGCTGGCGCCGCGCTTCGTGTCGGTGACCTACGGCGCCGGCGGATCGACGCGCGAACGCACGCACGCGACCGTGCGCCGCGTGCAGGCCGAGACGAAACTGCAGGCGGCGGCGCATCTCACTTGCGTCGGCGCGACGCGCGCCGAGATCGACGCCGTCGCGCGCGACTATTGGAGCTCGGGCATTCGCCATGTCGTCGCGTTGCGCGGCGATCCCCCTGCGGGAGCCGGGCGCTATACGCCGCATCCGGGCGGCTATCCCTTCGCCGCCGAGCTGGTGCAAGGGCTAAAGCGCATCGCCGATTTCGAGATCAGCGTCGCCGCGTATGCCGAGACCCATCCCGATGCCGCGAGCCCCGAGGCCGACCTCGACAATCTAAAGCGCAAGCTCGACGCCGGCGCCTCGCGCGCCATCACGCAATACTTCTTCGATGTCGAACTGTACCTGCGTTTTCGCGACAAAGTCGCCAAGGCCGGTATCACGGCGCCGATCACGCCCGGAATCCTGCCGGTCACCAATTTTGCCCAGGTGGTCAAATTCAGCGCCGCCTGCGGCGCCGGCGTGCCGGCGTGGCTTGCCCGAATCTTCGAGGGGCTCGACGGCGACGCCGAGACGCGCAAGCTTGTCGCCGCCACGGTCGCCGCCGAGCAGTGCAGGCGGCTGCAGGACCACGGCGTCGACGAGTTCCATTTCTATACTTTGAATCGC
>DATFES010000539.1:0-2224 GCA_035250945.1 Alphaproteobacteria bacterium
CGCCGTCGTCGACACCGCTGGCGCGCTGGCCGCCGATGCGCCGCGGATCTGGGACTTTGCCAAGCGCAACCAGGTCTTCGATTGGACGATGGGCGACGAGGCGAAGACCAAGGCCGCGTTCGCCAAGGCGGCGCGCGTCGTCAGCATCGATCTGATCAATAATCGCGTGATCCCGAGTTCGCTCGAGCCGCGCGGCGCGATCGGCGACCATTCGCCGGCGGACGGCCGCTTGACGCTCTACTGTTCGAGCCAAGGCGGCTGGAGCATCAAACAGCTTCTCGCCGGCGACATCTTCAAGCTGCCGCCGAGGCAAATCCGCGTCGTCACACCCGACGTCGGCGGCGGCTTCGGCATGAAGCTGTTCACTTACCCCGAATACGTCGCGGTCTTGTTCGCGGCGCGGGCGCTGCGGCGTCCGGTCAAGTGGTCGGGCGAGCGCAGCGAAGCGTTCCTGGCCGACACGCATGGCCGCGATCACGTCACGCATGCCGAGCTGGCGCTCGACAAGGACGCCAAGTTCATCGGCCTCCACGTCCGAACGACGGCCAATCTCGGGGCTTATCTTTCGAATTACGCACCGTTCATCCCGACCGGCGCGGGGACGGCGATGCTGGCCGGCGTCTACACCACGCCGGCGATCTTCGTCGAGGTGACCGGGGTCTACACCAATACCGCGCCGCTCGACGCCTATCGTGGCGCGGGCCGGCCCGAGGCCAACTATGTCGTCGAGCGCCTGGTCGACGCGGCGGCGCGCGAGCTTGGGATGCCGTGCGATGAATTGCGGCGTCGGAACTTCATTCCGTCCTCGGCGATGCCCTACAAGACCGCGCTCGACGCGACCTACGACAGCGGCGAATTCGCGCGCAACATGACCGACGCGATGAAGAACGCGGACTGGGCGGGCTTCGCGGCGCGGCGCGCCGCGGCGGCCAAGCGCGGGCGGTTACGCGGCATCGGAATGGCGACTTACATCGAAGCGTGCGGCGGCGGCCCCGACGAGAGCGCGCAGATTCGCTTCGATCCCTCGGGCAATGTCACGATCCTGGTCGGCGGCCAGAGCAACGGCCAGGGGCATGAAACCTTCTATGCCCAGCTCGCCGCCGACCGGCTCGGCGTGCCGTTCGAGCGAATCCGCGTGGTCCAAGGCGACACCGACCAGATCGTCTACGGCAATTCCACCGGCGGCAGCCGGGCGCTCGCCGTCGGCGGATCGGCCGTGTTGGGCGCCGCCGACCGGATCGTCGTCAAGGGAAAGAAATTCGCCGCCCATTTGCTCGAGGCGTCGGAAGCCGACATCGAGTTCAGGGACGGCGTATTCGCCATCGCCGGCACCGACCGGCGCAAGACGATCGGCGAGATCGCGCAGGCGAGCTTCGACATGACGAACCTGCCCAAGGAGCTGTCGCCGGGACTCGACGAGAGCGCCAACTTCCTGTCGCCGGCCTCGACGTTTCCCAACGGGTGCCACATTTGCGAGCTCGAGATCGATCAAGCCACCGGAACGGTCGAGATCGTCCGCTATACCATCGTCGACGACTTCGGCCGCGTGGTGAACCCGCTGACGCTGGCGGGCCAAGTTCACGGCGGCACCGTGCAGGGCATCGGACAGGCGCTCTATGAACGTTGCGTCTATGACGCGCAGTCGGGGCAGCTCTTGACCGGCTCGTTCATGGATTATTGCCTACCGCGCGCCGACGGCGTTCCGGAATTCGCCTTCGCCTATAACGAAGTTCCGTGCACAGCCAACCCGCTCGGCGTCAAGGGCAGCGGCGAGGCGGGCGCCATTGGCGCGCCGCCGGCGGTGATGAACGCGGTCGTCGATGCGCTGGCGCCGCTCGGCGTTCGCCATGTCGACATGCCGGCGACGCCGGAGAAAATTTGGCGGGCCATCCAGACAGCCCCGTCGCGCCAGGCGGCCGAGTGAACGGCTCGGCCATCGGCGGCCTACCGGCGGATTTGCTCGATCGGCTGGTGGCGCTGGCGCGCCAGGCCGCCGAAGTCGCGCTCAAATATTACCGCCGCGAGTTCGCGGTGCGGAGCAAGTCGGACGCCACCCCGGTGACCGACGCCGATGAGGCTGCGGAAGCGGTCATTCTCGCCGGGTTGCGGCGGCTCACTCCGGAAATTCCTATCGTCGCCGAGGAAGCCCTGGCGCGCGGCGGGACGCGGTGGAGCGACGCCGCGCCGCCGCCGCTGTTCTGGCTGGTCGATCCGCTCGACGGCA
>DATFES010000544.1:0-2705 GCA_035250945.1 Alphaproteobacteria bacterium
AAATCCGGGCCGCAGCACGATCATCGCCCCGGCGAAGCCGACGATGGTCGCCGTCCAGCGGCGCAACCGGACCGTCTCGCCGAGCACGACGACGGCGCAGATCGTCGCGAAGAGCGGCGCGGTGAACGACAGCGCCGTCGCTTCGGCGAGCGGCATCAGCGCCAGGGCCGAGAACCATAGCAGCATCGAGGCAAGCCCGATGAGCGCACGGCCGACATAGAGCTTCTGATTTGCCGTGCGTAATGCCGCGGGGCCGGCGCGAATGAGCCACGGCAGCATGAAGGCGAGTCCCATGAGATTGCGGAAGAACACGATCTCGAACGGCGGCAGCTCGGCCGAGAGATGCCGGATGATCGCGTTCATCGAGGCGAAGCAAACGCAGGCGCCGGTCATCCACAGACCGCCGCGGACCGGGCCGGGCAGGCGTGGATGCGGTTTGGACGAGGGGAGAGGCGGCGAATCGGGCATGTGTCGAGGGACGACGCGAGGCTATACGGCGTAGCGCGCAGGCGCCAGCGCGGCCGCGGTAGATCAGCTTTGCGGCTAGTCCTCGGCCGCGCTTTGGGCTTAAATCCGCGGCGAATCGCCCGCCTCGATCGACGGAGACAAGGATGCCGCACGCCGCCGCCTCGGGCGACAGACCGTTGTGGGAGCCCGGCAAGGCGCGCATCGAGGAGGCCAATGTCACCCTTCTGATGCGCCGGATCGAGCGCGCGTATGGCGTAAGACTGGCCGATTACGGCGCGTTATGGCGCTGGTCGGTGGCCAATCTCGAGGCGTTCTGGCGCGAGGTTTGGTCGTTCTGCGGAGTCATCGCCGAAACGCAAGGCGCCCGCGGCCTGACCGATGGCGACCGGATGCCGGGCGCGCGGTTCTTCCCCGACGCGCGGCTCAATTTCGCCGAGAATCTGCTGCGGCGAAGGGACGCAGGACCGGCGATGATTTTCTGGGGCGAGGACAAAGCGCGCCGGACCGTCAGCTGGGCCGAACTCCACGACGCCGTCTCGCGGCTTGCCCAGGCGTTCGCGGCGCTCGGGCTGAAGCCGGGTGATCGTGTCGCCGGCTACCTGCCCAATATGCCGGAAGCGCCGATCGGCATGCTTGCGGCGGCGAGCCTGGGGGCCGCGTGGTCATCGTGCTCGCCCGATTTCGGCGTTCAGGGCGTCATCGACCGCTTCGGTCAGATCGAGCCTAAGGTTCTGCTCGCCGTCGACGGATATTTCTACAACGGCAAGACGCATGACTGCGTGGCCAAACTCGGCGAAATCGTCCAGCGCCTGCCGTCGCTCGAGAAGGTCGTCATCGTGCCTTACGCCTCAATGGCGCCTTCGCTCGACGGGCTCGCCAAGGCGATTCTGCTCGGAGATTTCGTGGCGCCCTTCAAGCCGGGGCCGATCGATTACGCGCGCCTGCCGTTCGACCATCCGCTTTACATTCTCTATTCCTCGGGCACCACGGGCGTTCCAAAATGCATCGTGCACGGGGCTGGCGGCACGCTGCTGCAGCACCTCAAGGAGCATCGCTTCCAGAGCGACATCAAGCCGGGCGACCGCGTGTTCTACTTCACCACCTGTTCGTGGATGATGTGGAACTGGCTGATTTCGGCGCTCGCCTCCGAGGCGACGCTTCTGCTTTACGACGGCTCGCCCTTCTATCCCGACGGCAACGTGCTTTTCGATTTCGCCGATGCGCACGACATGACGCTGTTCGGGACCTCGGCCAAGTACATCGACGCCTGCGCCAAGGCGGACATCGAGCCGATCCGCACCCACAAGCTCGCGCGCGTACGCACCATGGCTTCGACCGGCTCGCCGCTCGTCGCCGAAAGTTTCGACTATGTCTACCAAAAGGTGAAGAAGGACATTCACCTCGCCTCGATCTCGGGCGGCACCGACATCGTCTCGTGCTTCGTGCTGGGCAATCCCATCGGCCCGGTCTGGCGCGGCGAAATCCAGGCGCGCGGCCTCGGCATGGCGGTCGAGGTGTTCGACGACGAAGGGCGGCCGGCGCGCGGCGCCAAGGGCGAGCTGGTCTGCGTCAAGCCGTTTCCCTCGATGCCCGTCGGGTTCTGGAACGATCCGCAGGGAACGAAATATCGCGCCGCCTATTTCGAGCGTTTTTCCGGCGTGTGGACGCACGGCGACTGGACCGAGATCACGGCCCATGACGGTGTGATCATCTACGGCCGCTCCGACGCCGTGCTCAATCCCGGCGGCGTGCGCATCGGCACCGCCGAGATCTACCGCCAGGTCGAGCAGGTCGACGAGGTTCTCGAATCGATCGTCATCGGCCAGGATTGGGAAAACGACGTGCGTGTCGTGCTGTTCGTACGGCTGCGCGACGAGGTCGCGCTTTCGCCGGCGCTCGAGAAGAAGATCAAGGATCAAGTGCGCCGCAACACCACGCCGCGCCACGTGCCGGCGAAGATCGTACAGGTCGCCGACATCCCGCGCACCAAATCGGGCAAGATCGTCGAGATTGCCGTGCGCGACGTCGTGCACGGACGCCCGATCAAGAACCGCGAGGCGCTGGCCAACCCCGAAGCGCTCGAGCTCTACCGCGATCGCGCCGAACTCAGGACGTAGAGCGTGATCCGCTTCGGTGTAATCATGTCGCGCGCCCTCATGGTTCGTCCTTCGACGGCCGGCCTCACCCTGAGTGTGTCGAAGGGCGAGGGGCACGAGCGACGGTTCCGCCTATCCGGA
>DATFES010000111.1:0-8592 GCA_035250945.1 Alphaproteobacteria bacterium
CGGCAGGCTGTAGGTCGTATTGCGGTCCGAACCCTCGGGAACGATCAACGTATGCTGGACCTGGCCGCAGGGCGCGCCGCCTTTCTGGAAACTGCGTACGAGCTTGGCGGTGCCGCGCCGCTTCGTCTCCGGGTCCGACCAGCTTCGTTCGGTGCCCGCCTTGCCGCTGTTCAGCACTTCCTGAATGGCGCGCTGCATCGCCTCGGTCTCGGCGGGATTGAGGCCCGTCGCGTCGCGGGCGAACGGACTCACCAACTGCGCGTCGGCCGGGCCAAGCGCCAGTCCGCCGGCGAGCACGAATAAGGCGATCGCGGCGACGCCGAGCATCGGTTTCATCATCGTCATACCTCTTGTTGCGTCGGCGGCATGGGCCTCGAACGAAGATTACTCCGTAGTCTCCGGCTTGATCTCGCTTCGCGCGCGTTCGCGCTCCGCATGTTCCTCGAGCGCCAGCTTGTAGGCGACGTAATACTTGAAGATGTTGCTGACATAGGTGACCGTCTCGTGGCCGATCTTCTCCGCCGCCATGCGTTCGACGTTGTTGAACCACACGTTCTCGTCGAGCCCGCGCTCCTTGGCGAGGCGGCGGAGCTGACGAACCCGTCCCGGTCCGGCGTTGTAGGCGGCGAACGCGAACAGCACCTTGTTCTCCTCGGTCATCGGCTCCTTCTCGTAGTACTGGTCGATCATGAAGCGGATGTACTTCACGCCGGCATGGATATTCGGCTCGAGGTCGGTGACGTCGCCGACTTTGAGGTCTTTGCCAGTGCTCGGCAACACCTGCATCACTCCGACCGCGCCGCTCGGATTGCGCGCTTTCTGATCGAGGCGCGATTCCTGGTAGCCTTGCGCGGCGGCCAAAACGTAGTCGACACTGTACTGGCTCCCGTATTTGCGGAATATCTCGACGATCTGCTCGAATTTCTTCCGTTCGGCATCGCTTGTCGCGTCCTTGACGTATCTCGTGCTCTTTAGATACCGCCGGAACAGCTCGGCGCCAAGCGCGCCGCCACGGTGCTTTGCGATGAACGCATCGAGCTCGGCCTTGAGTCGCGGGGTATTCTTGCGGAGCGCCCAGGCTATGGCGCCACCGGTACGAACGGCGACGTCGGGATGCAGCACGATTTTCGGAAAGACTTTGGCCCATACTTCAGCCTTATGGTCGTCGACGATCATCAACTTGATCAGGCCGGCGTTCAGCATCTCGAGCAAATCCTCGTCTTCGAGATTCTCCGGCGCCGGGATGAGTTTCACTTCGCGCTTGCCCTCCTGCTTAAAGCGGGCGTTGAGGGCAACGAGGCTCTCGTAATAGCTGCTCGATTTCCGGACGAGGATGTCCTTGCCCGACAGATCGTCGATGCTGCTTATCGACGGCGACGCCGGCCCGGTCACCACGATCTCGCGCACGACGCGCGCCGCCGGGGCCGAAAAATCGACCAGCTTCTCGCGCTCCTCGGTGATCGTCAGATTGCCGGCGGCGATATCGCCGAGACCGTCGTGCAGCGCCTGAAACATGTCCTGGCGCGTGGTGGGAATGAAAACGACGTGAACCCGCAGGTGCTTGGTCTTGAGCTTTTTGTTGAGGTCGTTCTCGAATGCGGTGAGCGCGTCGTATGCCAGTCCGCGCGGCGTCCCTTTATCGATGGAGAACGTCGTCTTGTTCCACGCGACGAGAACGCGGATCTGCCGCCGCTTGATCATTTCGTCGAGATCGCCGGTCCGCTTTTCGTCCGGCATCGACAGCGCGACGCGCTCCTTGACCTGGATTTCGCCGGCGGCGGGGTCGGATAGCGCTAACGCGGCGAACAGCGCGCCCACGCCAACGAAGCAGGCGCGAACGGCGCCGCCGCGGCTCGCCGAGCGAACGGCGGTTAAATCTGGATCAATCACTTACGCCCCCCTTCGAGGCGGCCGACATGGCGGAATGGCTTCCTTGGTTTATCGTATTCGTGCATTTTTATACGGATAACGTCAACCGCGGCCGCGTCAGCGGGCGAGGAGCGGCGCGAGCCAACCGGCCAACCCGACCGTCAGCACTTCGATGCCGATGCAAAACAATAGAAACGCCGAAAGCCGCAGGATGATGGCGGTCCCGGTGCGTCCGATCAGCTCCGAAAGGCGGTCGCACCAGCGATAGGTCACGTAGACGAGGGCGACGACCAGCGCGACCGCGAGCGTCGCGCCCAGGGCAAACCCAACGAAGCGGTCGAGCTCCACCGGGCGGCTCGTTCCCAGCGCCACTGCCACCGAGATGCTTCCGGGGCCGGTGGTGAGCGGCATGGTCAGCGGATAGAAAGCCGCGCTCTCGATGTTATCCTTGCGCAAGGCGTTTGCGTCCGTTTCCGGTCCGACGTCGTCAGCAGCATCCAGCAGCCGCCACGCCATCAGCGCGATCACCAACCCGCCGGCGATGCGCAGCGCCGGCAGAGAGATGCCAAGGAAGCTCAGGACATAGGCGCCGATATAGATCGACGCGTTCAGCAGTATCAGGGAATAGATGGCGATCCAGAGCGCCAGCCATTCGCGATCGTCGTGCGACAGCCGGCGCGTGATGTTCAAGAACATGAACCCGCCGCCGAGCGGATTGACGATCGAAAATAGAGCGGGAAACGCCAGCAGGAAAATCTGGAGTGCGTCGCGCATATAGTGCTCCGAAATTCCGCCCTGTCGGGCGGCGCTCGCCTCAGTTGGCGCGCCCGCCCTTGCCGCGCACCAGCGCCTCAGGGTGCTGGGAAAGATAGTCGGCGAGAACGCGGATGGCCCGCGCGGCGTCCTTGAGTTGAACCAGCAGCTCGGCGACGTCGCGCGCCAGCGGCGAGTCGCTTCCAAGGTTGCCTTCGACCGAGGCGAAGGTCCGTTCCGCCTGCTTGATCGCGCCGTCGGCGCTGTTGGCCGCGGTCGCGATCGCGCTCAGCGTCGGCCCGACCTGGGCGTCGGCTTTGCGGGCGATCGAGGACACCGCCTGCAGTGCGTCGTCGAGCGAACGGATCGATTGCTTGAGCTCCGGCGATTCGGCGAGGCCCTGGAAGGAGCGCAGCGTCGCGCGCATATCCTCGACCAGCTCGTCGATCGGCAGCGCCGCGAGCCGGCCGAGGACCTGGCTGACCGAACGGGTTATTTCCTCGAGATCGGTCGGAACGGTCGGTAGCTCGGGGTGGCTCCCGCCATATTTGATTGCCGCCGGCGGCGCGTCAGGATGAAAATCGAGCGAAACGGCCAATTGCCCGGTGATCAGGCTCGTCGATCGGAGTTGCGCGCGCAGCCCGCGCTCAACGAGCTGCTCCATCAGCGGGCGCGCGCCCGGCTCGTCGGGCATCCCCACCGGTTCGAACCGCTCGCGCTCGATCTCGATCGTGACCGGCACGCGTACCGACTTGGCGTCGAAATCGAGCTCCAATCGTATTGCGGTCACTTCGCCGATCTTGATTCCATGCGTCTCGACTCGCGAGCCTGGCTCGAGGCCGCGCACGGAGCTGTCGAAATAAACCAGATATGGCGTGCGAATGGTGAAGGCCGCCTCGCGGGCGCGCTCAGCGTCGTCGAATAGCGGAAACTCCGTGCCGGCGACCGCTGGCGCGCCGATGCGCTCGCTCGCCGGGGTGTCGAACACAATTCCGCCCGAAAGCACCGCTTCCAGGGATTCCATCTGCAGTTTGAAGCCCGCTGCCCCGGTGGTCAGCGATATGCCCGACGCGTTCCAAAAGCGGCTGCCGGAAAAAACCAAACGATCGAAGGGCGCACGGACGAAGGCGGCGATTCGCACGTCCGTCTCGATCGTCGTGTAGTCGACCGCGAGCACCTCACCAACCCGGAGGCCGCGGAAAAAAATCGGCGAACTCGGGCCGAGCGAGCCGGCCTTCGTGGCGTGCAGGATGTACTCGGTCCCCGGAACGTCGGCGGTCACCGCTGGCGGTACCTCCAATCCCTCGAAAGCGCGCGTCTTGTCGCCCTTTCCGGGGTCCATTTCGATGTATGCCCCCGACACCAACGTCTCGAGCCCCGATATGCCGGCGGCGCTGATTCGCGGTCGAACGACCCAGAATCGCGTCCCGTCGTTCATGAAAGGCGCTGCTTCTTTGTGCATGCTGGCGACAACGGCGATATAGGACAGGTCGGGCGCCAAAGTGATCGAATCGACGACGCCCATCTCGACGTCTTTGTGCTTGATCCGCGTCTTGCCCGCTTCGAGACCGGCGGCAGTGCGGAATTTTATGGTGATCGTCGGGCCCCGCTCCGATAGCGTCGTGTAACCCAGCCATCCGGCGATCAACGCGGCGACGAGCGGAACGATCCAAATCGGCGAGATACGCCGGCGCGTATCGACCCGTGGCTCTACGATGTCTTCGTTATCGGCCAAGAATCGCCCCTTTTCTCGATCGATCGCCGTTCGCTCCCGCGGCGTCCCACATCAGGCGCGGATCGAACGTCGTCGCAGCGATCATGGTGATGATGACCACCGCCGCGAACGACGTGGCCCCGACGCCCGGCTCGATCGTGGCGATCGATCCCAAACGCACCAGCCCGACCAGGATGGAGATCATGAATATATCGATCATCGACCAACGGCCGATCGACTCGACGACGCGATAAAGCACCGTCCTGTCCCGCAATCGCCAACGCGCGCCCACCTGGACCGAGACGAGAAGCGCGATGAGTCCGAACAGCTTCAGGAACGGCACCGTGATGCTGGCGAAGAAGACCAGCAACGCCAACGGCCACATGCCGGCCTCGAACAATTCCTCGATGCCGCTCAAGATGGTATCCGGTTGCCCGCTGCCGAACGAAATAACGGTCATCACCGGGTAGACATTCGCCGGGATATAGAGAATGAACGCGGTGATCACCAGCGCCCAGGTGCGGGCGATGCTGTTGGGTTTACGGCGATGAAGCGGGGTTCGACAGCGGGGACAACGCGCATCGTGCGGTCCCTCGGCGCTGACGAAGCTGCAGCGCTCGCAGCCCACCAGCCGCGCGCCGGGCGCGGGCGATGGATAGGGGACGAGACCACGGCGCGCCATCTCCCGCCACACCGCTTCGTCGTCGAGCGAAGCGTTCGCGGCGACGACAATCAGCATCAGCGCCATGAACGAATAGAGCGCGACGCCAAGATGGATCGTCGCGAGATCCGTCAGTTTCACGTAGGCGACGAATATCCCGAGGAGGTACACCTCGACCATCGCCCAAGGCGTCAGCATTTCGAGCGAGCGGAAGACAAAGGGTAAATGACGCGGCGGGCGTCGCAACTTGAGCGCCATGATCACGTACACCGCGAGACCGAGCTTGGCGAGCGGCGCGGCGATCGTGGTGATCACCACGAGAACGCCGAGCGGCCACAACCCGCGATCCACCAGCTCGGCGGCGCCGGTGATCAGATTGGCGTCCTGGACGCGCCCCTCGATGCGCATCGACATGAACGGCGCCGTCGCGGCGACCGCCATGAGCACGAGCCCGGCGATCGAGAACGCGAGGGTGCGGTCGAGAGAATTCGCCACCGACCGGCGAAGCGTGGCGCCGCATCGCACGCAGCGCGCGGTCTGCCCCGGCTCGAGATCGGTTATGCGGGCGAAGCTCCCGCATTCGTGGCATTCGGAGAGCGACGATCGCGGCGCCGTCCCGTCGGAGGACGTGTCGGCGGAATGTACGAGCGAAGCGCTCGCAACGCCAGCTTCACCGCCCATTTCTCTGTCCCCCGGCGTGTTCCGCGATATACTCGCGCCGATCTAAAGTGCGTCGATTCCACGCCATGTGGCGACATCGGCGTCAATCGACGAAGCGGACATTTAATCGGACTATCACAGGCCAAGCAATCGTCCGTCGAGAGGTAAGCCAACGACGTTAGCTGGCCGTCGAACCGTGAACCGCGCTCGACGGAATGCAAGCGAGCCTCTATCCTCCGGCCCGAGAAGAAACTTTCGCGTCATGACGGGGTGCGGCGATGAAACGAACGATGGGGGGTCGTTTTCGCGCCGCCGTACTTGCCGTCGCAGGATTGACCGCCTGCGGAACAAGCGAGGAGTCGCGGCTTTACCTGTTGAGCTCTATCGCCGGGAGTCAAAGCGACGTAGCCCGCCGGATCGAAGGCCCGGCCGTCTTCGTTGCGCCGGTCGATCTACCGAAGCATCTCGATCGGCCGCAGATCGTCACATTCGCCTCGCGCCATAGGCTCGATGCGGCGGAGTTCGATCGCTGGGCCGAGCCGCTCGCCGACAATTTCGCGCGCGTCGTCGCCGAGAACTTAGGCGCCCTATTGCCGGAGTACCGTGTCTATCTCCAACCGCCGCGGCCCTCGAGCGCGATGGACCATCAGGTGACCATCGACGTGGTTCAGTTCGGCGTCACGCCTGGCCGCTCGGTCGCGCTGACTGCGCTATGGTCAATTGCGGCAGGTGACGCGCGCGCCGTGCCGGTCGTGCAGCGATTCACGCACCGAGCAGGCGTGGCGGGCCCGGGCGTCGAGGCCGACGTCGCGGCGATGAGCGAGGCGGTGGCGGCACTCAGTCGCGACATTGCGGCGGCGATCCAACGCGCGCCACGCCGCTGACCGAATAGTTCTTGCGCGACGACCAAACGGATGCAGGCGATGAACCAAAACCCGGAACCCGGATACGCGAATTTCGAACGCCTGGTTGGGTTGGGGATCGTGTTCCTCCTTGCTGCGGCATGTGTCGCCATCGTCGCCCCTTTCCTTCCGGCGCTCATCTGGTCGACGTTCATCGTCGTCTCGCTGTGGGGTCCGCTCGAAAAGATCGCGCAATGGCTCGGCGGGCGCCGCAAGCTGGTCGGCGTATTGCTCGGCGTGACGATAGCGGCGCTGCTAATCATTCCCGGCGTCCGCGTCGTCGACTCGCTAGTCGGCAGCGGGCCGAGATTGCAGGCGGTCTTCGATCAGATCGTCGTCGGAGATCTTGCCACCGCACCGCAGTGGATCGCCGACCTCCCCTTGATCGGGGCCCGCATCGCGCAAGTATGGGGCGGCATTTTCGCCGGCACGGTGCCGATCGCCGTCGAACTCAAGACCATTGTGCCGGCGGTGCTAAGTTGGGTGGCGGCGGGAGGTGTCGCGATCGGCAGCGCTGCGTTACAATTCCTGCTGGTCGCGATCGCCTGCGGCATCACCTATGCGAACGGCGAGGCTTCCGCGGCGCTGGCGCGGCGTTTCGCCGAACGCATCGGCGGCGCCAACGGCCTGGACGCGCTCGACATCGCGACGCGAGTCATCCGCGCGGTGTCGCTCGGCGTCGTCGGCACGGCGATCATCCAGGCTTCGCTCGCGACGCTGGGCTTCTGGGTCGCCGGCGTCCCCGCGGCGGTATTGCTGGGAGCGATTTCGCTCGTCCTATGCATCGCGCAGCTCGGGCCGATCCTGGTTTGGGTTCCCGCCTGCATATGGCTCTACGGCACGGGCGCCGAAACCGCGGCGATCGGCCTTGCCGTATGGAGCGCGCTCGTCGTGCAAGGAATCGACAACATCCTCCGTCCGCTGCTAATCAGCCGCAGCGCGCAGCTGCCGCTCCTCGTCATGCTGATCGGCGTCCTCGGCGGGCTGGTGACCATCGGGCTCGTCGGCATATTCATCGGCCCGACTTTGCTTGCTGTCGGTCATGCATTGCTGCTGCGATGGCTATCGCCCAACTTCTCGCCAAAAGCGTGATGCCGTCCTGCGCCGCCATCAGGTCGGGCTTGAACGAGCTTCCACGGGTATGATCTAACATCAAGTTGTTGTCTCCCGGTCGCGACGGTCATGGCGACTGCGGCACTACGTGGAGGAGTCGCGCCCGCCACGGGTCGGAGACGCTTGAAGTCGGCAGCGGGGGCGCAATATGAAAAAATTCATTGCCGCCGTAGCGATCATCGCGGCTGTTGTGGTTACGTTCGCGCCCGATCATGCGCGGGCGCAGTCGGACCAACCGCTCAAACCGGAGCAGCTGGACCAGCTTGTCGCGCCGATCGCGCTGTATCCCGATGCGCTCCTGGCCCAGGTGCTTATCGCTTCGACCTACCCGCTCGAGGTCGTCGAAGCCTCGCGGTGGGTCAAGCAGAACGCCAATCTTAAGGGCGAACAACTCGACGCCGCGCTCGAGAAAAAGGAATGGGACGCTAGCGTCGAAGCGCTAACGCATTTTCCCGGCGTTCTCGAACAGATGAACGAAAAACTTGAGTGGACGCAGCAGATCGGCGACGCGTTCATCGCCCAACAGGCCGACGTGATGGATTCCATTCAGCGCCTGCGGCGCCAAGCGCACGAGGCGGGCCATCTCAAATCGACCGAGCAACAGAAAGTCGTCGTGGAAGGCCCGACGATCGTGATCGAACCGGCCAACCCGCAAGTGGTCTACGTGCCGGCGTACAACCCAACGGTCGTGTATGGCGCTTGGGCATACCCGGCGTATCCGCCGTACTACTGGCCGCCGCCGCCCGGCTACACATTCGCCTCGGGAGTCGCGTGGGGTATCGGTTTCGGAGTCGGGATCGCCATGACGGCGGCGATCTTCGACGGATTCGACTGGAACAATCACGACGTCAACGTCAACGTTAATCGCAACACCAACATCAATCGCCAGAACGCCGACGTCAAAAAATGGCAGCACGACC
>DATFES010000548.1:0-2975 GCA_035250945.1 Alphaproteobacteria bacterium
TGCGCATCTCGGAATCGACGGGTCCTATCGCGATGTCGTCCGTCCGCCCGGTATCCTGCTGCTCGCCGACATCAAGCGCCGCAAGCGGCCCTTGGCGCGCAATCGGTCGGCGAGTCTGTGGGACATCGACGATGGAGTCGCATGCCTCGAGTTCCACAGCAAGATGAACACGCTCAATCCGCTGACCCTGGCCATGGTCGAAAAAGCGATCCGGCTGGTGCCGAAGCGGCATCAGGCGCTTGTCATCTACAATGAGGGCGAAAACTTCTCCGTCGGCGCGAATATCGGTTTGCTTTTGGCGGCGATGAAGTTGCGCGCCGGCTTCGCGATTCGCTATCTGTCCCGCAAGGGGCAGGACGTCTACACGAAGCTAAAATACGCGCCGTTCCCCGTTGTCGGCGCGCCGTCCGGATTGGCGCTCGGCGGCGCGTGCGAAATCCTGCTCCACTGCGACGCAGTGCAGGCCCATGCCGAGACTTACGCCGGTCTCGTCGAAACCGGAGTCGGTATCGTTCCCGCCTGGGGCGGATGCAAGGAGCTGTTGCTCCGCTGGATCGCCGACAAGCAGCGGCCCGGCGGTCCGATGCCGCCGGTGCTCAAGGCGTTCGAAACCATCGCCATGGCGAGCGTCGCGCGGTCGGCGCGCGAAGCGGTGGATCTACGCCTCCTTCGTCCGTGTGACGGCATCACGATGAATCGCGATCGCCTCTTGTGGGACGCCAAGGCGAAAGCGCTGGAACTGGCCTCGGGCTACGTCCCGCCCGAGCGCGCGCGAGTTTCGTTGCCCGGAAAAACGGCGATTGCCGCGCTGGGGCTCGCCGTCGACGGATTTCGCCGCATCGGCAAAGCGACGCCGCACGACGTCGTCGTCGGCAAGAAGCTGGCGACGGTCATTGCTGGCGGCGATACCGACGTGACGAAGACGCTTACCGAAGAAGACCTGCTCGCGCTTGAGCGCAAAGCCCTCCTCGAGCTGTCGCGCCATCCGGCAAGCATCGCGCGCGTTCAGCACATGCTCAAGACCGGCCGACCGTTGCGGAACTGAGCGGTCGACAACGACATGACCTTCGCCCGCCCGCCCTCGATGTCGTCCGGTACACGGCGATGACCTTGATTATGCTGGCGTTCGCGGTCGCATTGACCGTGGTGTTCGGCATTCCGGCCGTCCGGCGCCGAATGATCGCGACGCCGATCATGCGGCTGACGCGCCCGGCTTTGCCGCGCCTGGGCGATACGGAACGCATCGCGCTCGAAGCCGGCACCGTTTGGTGGGACGGCGAGCTGTTCTCGGGACGCCCGGATTGGCGCAGGCTCCTCGCATTCGACGTGCGGCCCTTATCGGAACGCGAGCGGGCATTCCTCGACGGGCCGGCCGAACAGCTTTGCCGCATGCTCGACGATTGGCGGATTCAGCAGGAGCGCGATCTGCCGCAAGCGATCTGGAGCTATCTCAAGCGCGAACGCTTCTTCGGCATGATCATTCCCGAGCGGTACGGCGGACTCGGGTTCTCGGCGATCGCCCATTCGGCGGTCGTGGCGAAGATCGCCAGTCGAAGCATCACGGCCGCGTGCACGGTGATGGTCCCCAACTCGCTCGGGCCGGCCGAGTTGCTGCTCCATTATGGGACTGACGAGCAACGCCGGCATTATTTGCCGCGCCTCGCCGCCGGCGAGGAGATCCCGTGTTTCGCATTGACCGAGCCCCATGCCGGCAGCGACGCGGCGTCTGTCCGCAGCACCGGGGTGGTTTGCCGCGGCGCCATCGAGGGCCAGGATGTTCTCGGCATCCGCCTCTATTGGGACAAACGATATATAACGCTGGCCCCGATCGCGACGGTGATCGGGCTGGCCTTCCGGATGCGCGATCCCGATCGCCTGTTGGGCGGCGAATCCGATCTTGGAATAACCTGCGCCCTGATCGCGCGCGACACGCCGGGGATCACGATCGGCGCCCGCCATGATCCGATGGGCGTCCCGTTCCAGAACGGGCCGATCGCGGGGTCCGACGTTTTCGTGCCGCTCGATGCCGTTATCGGCGGGCGCGCCGGAATCGGCCAAGGCTGGCGCATGTTGATGGACTGCCTGGCGGCCGGGCGGTCGATCTCGCTGCCGGCGCTGTCGGTCGCCGCTTCCGAGCTTGCCGCCCGTATCGTCGGCGCCTACGCCACGGTTCGCGAGCAATTCGACCGTCCGATCGGCCGCTTCGAAGGAGTGGGCGAGGCGCTCGCGCGGATCGCCGGCCACGCCTATTTGATGAATGCGGGCCGCATCCTTACCTGCGGCGCCGTCGATGCCGGCGAAAAGCCGGCGGTGTTGTCGGCGGTCGTAAAAGCTTATCTCACCCAAGGCATGCGGGCGTGCATCGCCGATGCGATGGACATTCTTGCCGGCGCCGGAATCTGTCGCGGCCCGCGGAATATCCTTTCGCGAATGCACGTTGCGGCGCCAATCGCCATCACCGTCGAAGGTGCCAACATCCTGACGCGTTCGTTGATCGTCTTCGGCCAGGGCTCGATCCGCTGCCATCCCCACATCCAGGCCGAGATGCGCGCGCTCGCGGACGACGATCGCGCCGCGTTCGATCGTGCGCTGTTCGCGCATATCGGCTTCTTCGCCCGGAGCGCACTCCGCGCCTTTGTGCTGGCGCTGACCGGCGGGCGTCTGTCCGCGTCGCCCATGCATGGGCTGTCGACGCGCTATTTCCAGAGGCTGACTCGATTCAGCGCCGCCTACGCCGTCGTCACCGACGTGCTGCTCGTTTCGCTTGGCGGCGCGCTGAAGCGGCGCGAGGCGCTCAGCGGCCGCATGGCCGACGCGCTGGCTTGGATGTATCTCGCGTCGGCCGCGCTCAAGCGATTTCATGACGACGGTCAGCCGGCCGGGGATTTGCCCCTGCTGCGTTGGTCGTGCGACCTGGCGTTATGGAACATCCAAGGCGCGCTCGCCGGCGTGCTCGATAATCTGCCCAACCGGCC
>DATFES010000550.1:0-3243 GCA_035250945.1 Alphaproteobacteria bacterium
TTTCGCCGGCTCCTCGCGTTCGTGATAGTACTGCTCGCGATACACGAACATGACGACGTCGGCGTCCTGTTCGATGGTTCCCGACTCGCGCAAATCGGATAGCTGCGGCCGCTTGTCCTCGCGCTGTTCGACCGCGCGCGACAACTGCGAGAGCGCCAGAACCGGCAGATTGAGTTCTTTGGCGAGGGCCTTGAGGGCGCGCGTGATGGCCGAAATCTCCTGTACGCGGTTCTCCGGCCGCGTCCCGTGCGGCGGCGCCAGAAGCTGCAGATAATCGACGACGACTAGGCCCAGGCCGTGCTGGCGCTTGAGCCGGCGGGCACGGGTGCGGAGCGCCGAAACGGTGAGCGCTGGGGTGTCATCGATAAATAGCGGAATGCGCGCCAGGCGCTGACTGACCTCGACGAAGCGCGGGAAATCCTCGCCCTTCACCTCGCCGCGGCGGATCTTGTCGGAGGGAATTTCGGTCTCCTCCGAAAGCAGGCGCGTGGCGAGTTGCTCGGATGACATCTCGAGCGAAAAGAACGCCACCTTGGCGCCCTCGACGACGTCGATCGAGCCGTCCTCGTTGCGACGCTCCTTATAAGCGAGCGCCGCGCTGAAGGCGACCTTGGTCGCGAGCGCCGTCTTGCCCATCGAGGGGCGGCCGGCAAGCACGACGAGGTCGGAGGGGTGAAGGCCGCCAAGTTTCTTGTCGAGGTCACGCAGCCCGGTGGTCACGCCGGTGATATGACTGTCGCGCTTGTATGCCGTCTGGGCGAGATCGATCGCCGCGCCAAGCGCGCGCGAAAACGGCGCCGGGCCGCCCTCGATTTCCCCGGTCGTCGCCAGATCGAACAGCCGCTGTTCGGCCGACTCGATCTGCTGTTTCGCCTCGGCGTCGAGGTCGAAGGCGAAGGCGCGGTTCACCATATCTTCGCCGAGGGTGATGATCTGGCGGCGGAGATGGAGGTCGAAAATGGTCTTGGCGTAGTCGAGCGCGTTGACGACGGTGACGACCGAACCAGCGAGCCGCGCGAGATACTGCGTGCCGCCGATTTCGGCCAACGCGTTGTCCTGCTCGAAATAGTTCTTGAGCGTGACCGGATTGGCGATGAGGCCGCGCTCGATCAGCTTGCCTAGCGCTTCATAAATTCGGCCATGCCGGGCATCGGCGAAATGCTCGGGGCGCAGAAACTCCGACATCCGATCGAAGGCGCGGTTATTGGTGAGCAACGCGCCGAGCAGCGCCATCTCCGCCTCGAAGTTGTGCGGGGGCGTGCGCAGCGGCGTCGTCTCGTCGTCGCGTCCTTTGAGGGGCGCAACATTGTTGCGTGGAGCGGGTTCCATCTAACACAATCGTTGTCGAAGAACCGCGGAGAGTACGTCCGCGGCGCGGCGACCATCAACGCGAATCGTCTGTGGATTGCGAGTATATCGGGAATCGCTCGCAGGCGCGTCACACCGCCAGATTTCCACGCCCGGCATTCTCCATCTCCCACTGATGGATATAGTCGCGGGCCAGCGGCACGGTGTCGGCGCGTTTAGCGAGCTGCATCTGGAAGACCATCTGCGCTTCATAGCGGAACGCCATCTCGCAGCCGGCGAGATAAAACTCCCACATACGGCAGAAGCGCTCGTCATAGAGGGCCTTGATGCGGTCGCGATGCCGCGCGAAGCGCAAACGCCATTCGCGTAGCGTATCCGCGTAGTGGAACCGTAAGATCTCGATGTCGGTCACCCACAATCCAGCGCGTTCGACGGCCGGCAGCACCTCCGAAAGGGCAGGCGCGTATGCTCCGGGAAAGATGTACTTTCTCAGCCATGGATTGGTGACGCCCGGTCCGTCGGAGCGGCCGATCGAATGGAGCAATGCCACGCCGTCGTCCGTCAGTAGATCGCGCAGCTTGGCAAAGAACTGGTCGTAGTGGATGACGCCGACATGCTCGAACATGCCGATCGAGACGACACGATCGAATTGGCCCTCTTGCTGGCGATAGTCGCGAAGGAAGAATCGCGCGTGAGCGCCCAAGCCTTCCTTGGCCGCCCGCTCGTTGGATACCTTGTGTTGCTCCTCGGATAACGTGACCCCGACCACCTCGCCGGCGCCGACCTTGGCAAGGTAAATGCCAAGTCCGCCCCAGCCCGAACCGATATCAAGCACGCGCACGCCGGGCTTGAGCATCAGTTTGGCGGCTATATGCCGTTTCTTGTTGTCTTGCGCCGCTTCGAGCGTGTCGTTGTCGCTGGTGAAATAGGCGCACGAATACTGCCGATCGCTGTCGAGGAACAGATCGTACAGCGTGTCCGACAGATCGTAGTGATGCGCCACGTTCCGCCGTGCACGGACGACCGGATTGTACTGCTGAACGTAGCGAACGATCTTGGCGAGCCACGGCGGCGTGGTGCGGAAATAGCGACGCTCCTGCTCGATGCGTTGCAGATTTCGCCCGGCCCAGTCGAGGAAATCGTAAAGCTCGCCTTGCTCGATGGTTATACGTCCGTCCATATACAGCTCGCCCAGATAAAGGCGCGGATTGGCGAACAGTAGCCATTCGGCGAGGCGATCATGGAATCGGATCGTCGCCTCCGGTCCAGGCAGACCTTCGAACACATGGCGACGTCCCGCGGCATCGATCGCCGTAAGCCGGCCGATTCGGGTCAGATTCCGCAGCAAGCGCGCGAGCAAATACATCGCCGTCGACGCCCCCCGGATGCGCCCGCCCGATCTTCGCCGGGCCGTTAGGCGCCTAGATTGTCCAATCCCTTCCGCCGGCGAAGCATAGGAAAAATCACCGAGCGATGCAAAGGACTTGAGACAAATCCAGGGTTTCCCCGGTAGACGACCGGGGGTACGTCGCCGCGGTGCGCAGAAACAGCCCGCGGCGGCGCACGGCCATGCCGGCGCAGCCAAGCGTCGGGGAGGCTTATTCCGTGCTTTCTTCGGCCGGCTTGGCTTTGGAAGCGGCCCGCGCTTTCTTCGACTTTTTCGCGGCCGTCGAATCGGAGGTTTCGCCGGACGGCGCCGGTGCTATCAGCGCATCCGCCGCCGGCGGGGCTCCGGCAGCGGCGGCGGAGGCGGAGGCAGGAGACTTCCCGGCCGCCTGCAGCGCCGCTTCCTCGTCCGACTGGGCGACGTTGATCGAAACGGTGACGATGACCTCGGGATGGAGCTGCACGCGGGTCTTGAACACACCTTGCGATTTGATCGGCTGATCGAGGAGAACCTGGCGCCGGGCAATGCTGAATCCGGCGGCGGTGACC
>DATFES010000552.1:0-2151 GCA_035250945.1 Alphaproteobacteria bacterium
GAACGCAACCGGCGCCATCGTCGGCATGATGGCGGGGTTCGGCGTGTGCCTCTACTACCTGATCGCCACGCGGTATTTCGACGCGCCGCTGTGGTTCGGGATCCGCAACATCTCGAGCGCATTGTTCGGACTGCCGGTCGCCTTCATCGTGACGTGGATCGTGAGCCTGCTCACGGCCCCGCCGTCGAAGGAGATGCAAGACTTCGTGGATTCGATCCGGACGCCGAAGGGCGAAATCGCCTGGGCCGCTGGCCAGAAGCACGAATAGCCGGCATCGCAGTCGATCTTGCGACGCGGGACCCGCTTTACGCGGGTCCCGCGATTTTTTTAGGCTGAGCGACGGCTCGAGCGGGATTCGCTTTAGTGTAATCAATTCGCGCGCCCTTATGGTTCGACAGGCTCACCATGAGAGCATATTTATCAGTCCTCGCCCTGAGCCTGTCGAAGGGCGAGGGGTACGACGGGCGGTTCAACCTTTGCGGATTAAACTCCAGGTCGGCCGGGGGCTGAGGTGGCGGGTCAAGACATCTGGTTCGCGTACTGGTACTTCCACCTGCCGAACTACGCGTTCGCGATTCTGTTCTACACGCTGTTCGGGCGCTTCCTGCTCAGCTTTTTCCTGCCGCCGGATTCGCCGAACTATATCTACCGCTGGTTCCGGCGCCTGACCGACTGGTTGATCCGGCCGGTCGCCTTCATCACGCCTTCGGCGTTTCCGCCGATATTCCTGCCGCCGATCGCCGCCTTCTGGATCGTCATCCTGCGCGTGCTGTTCTTCATGGCGATGTTCGCGCTCGGACTGACGCCGCGCCCGCAACCGCCGGCCGGCTGACGCACAAGGGCCGCGCCATGGATCGTCAAACATTGTTTCTCATCGTCATCGGCGTATGCACGCTGAACGGGATTTTTTCGCCGTTTCTCGCCATCGCCATCCCGATCGTCGCCGTCCTGATGCCCGAGCTGTTTCCCAAGAACGAGAGCTGGGTGCTGTTCTTTTCCTCGATCTTCGTTTCCTGCTGCACCCTGTTTTTCAGCGGGGTTCCGGCGGCGCTGTACGAGCGGCTGGCCAAGCCTCTCGCCGACGACCCGACCTCTTCGCTCATCTGGCTGGCGCTCGCCTTCCTGATGACCGTTCCGGCGCTCCGCACGCTGGGCCTCATCTGACGCGCGGCCGGCTCACCAAAGTTTGACGGCAAACCGACCCACGGCAGCCGACGCGACCTTGCCGGCGAGCCAAGCTTGATTAAAATCGTTCCCAGATACCAATCCGGGCCCGGCCGCGACCGGCGCCGCGGCATGGCGGCTTGAATACTCGTGCGGGCCCGGGAGCGGACATGGAGCGGATCAGACATTTCGCCGACCTGTCGATCAGACGAGGCTGCGGTTTCGGTCTATTGGCGATTGTCACCGCGATGGTCGGCATGGCGTCCAATGCGGCCTTGGCGGTGAAGCTCGGCGCCATATGCGTGACGCTGATGTGCGCCATCCTGGTGATCAAGGCGATGCGCGCGCCATCCCGGGATTACCGGCGGACCGAGGTGTGGATCATGCTCGAAAAGCGCCACGACCTGCCGGAGGGGCGCGCCCAACAGGTGTTCGGCAACATCCTGCGCGACCGCTACATGTGGCACGCCACGCTCACCGCCGGCGCCGCATTCGTCATGTGGACGATTTTCCTCGTGCTGCTCACCTTCGGCCGCGGCCCGCAGGCGTGAGGGGCGCGGGGCGACCGTACCAACCTCGAATGATGCCGCGGCTTCCCTGCCCGTTATAGCCCGACAAAGGCGCGAAGCGGAGCGAAGTCGCCTGCGTCCGCCGCGCGTAATGCGGCGATGTACGCGGCGCGGCGCTTGTTCATGGTTTGCAGATCGTGTCCCGCTACCCAATCCACCGGGCCGTGGCCGAAATACTCCTCGAGAAACACATCGGCCGCGATACGAGCATGACGGCCGTTGCCGTTGGCGAAGGGGTGAATCTGCACCATTCGATGGTGAAAGCGGGCGGCTGCCTCCAAGGCTTCGAGCGTGCCATGCTCCGACCAATAGCGCGCGTCATCGAGCAGCACGCGAAGCTGCACCGCGATTTCAGCCGGATCGACGCCGATGTTCTTTTCCGTTCGCCGGAATGTCCCCGCCCACTTCCAGACATCGC
>DATFES010000559.1:0-8327 GCA_035250945.1 Alphaproteobacteria bacterium
GCGATGTCATTGGTAGCGCCCGCCGCGTTCATCTCAGCGATGACCATGACCTCGCCTGAACCGCGTGTCGAGCAGTGCGCGCTGGCGCTCGTCGAGCTGGTCATAGAAATCGGCGAAGGCCGGCCGCACCTCCTTCACCCATTCAAGGCCAGCGGCGAGTCGGTCTTCGGCCGCCGCGAGCGCCGTTGCGGCGTCACGCAGGGCTCTCGGATCGCTTCCACACGCCCGACCCAGTCGCTCGCTCGCCATGCGCACGGTCGCTGCGAAGCGATCCCACTCCGGCGCCTGCGCCGCCGACAGCGACAACTCGGTCCTGACGTAGCCCAAGGCGTAATCGAGCGAGGTCGGATCGGCGCACAATCGGCTCCATCCGTGGGACGCATGGCGCTCGCCGCGCCAGCCCCCGCGGCCCGACGATTCCTCGCCGCGCTCGGACGCCGCCTCGGCCGGACGCGTCGACCATTGCGACGCGAGGTGCCCGACCCCGGCGGCTCCCGCCGCCGTCACCAGCGACACCAACAATATTTCCGTCCACTTCATCGCCGATCTCCCGTATTCCGGTCAAATCGCAACCTAGATACCATGTTGACAACTATATTGTCAATAGTCCGATGATCGTGCGCCGTCGCCGGCGACGGCGGCTATCGCGCGAGGCGAGCGTCGATGGCGGAGATCAGGCGGCGGAGTGCGCGCGCGGCGGCGAGCAGATCGGATTCGTCGCACTCGCGGGCGAGCGCGTCGCAAAGCGCGCCGACGCGGGCGTTGACGCGCGCGTAGCGACGGGCGCCCTTTTTCGTCAGGCGGACGAGCTTGGAGCGGCGATGGGCGGGATTGTCGACGAAATCGACCAGGCCGCCCCGGGCAAGCTCGTCGGCCAGCTTCTGGATGTGCTGGCGACTCACCGGACGCTGGCGCGCCAGCGCCGGCACGGTTTGCGGACCGCCCTCGGCAAGGCTGCGCAACAGACCCCAGGCGCCGCGTCCGCTCGGCGTCACCGCTTCTTCCTTGATGCCGAGCGCGCGCATGCGAAAGAATGTCTGCGCGATGGCCGGCAGCAGCGCGTATAGCGCGCGTCCGCGCGCGCTATGCGGTCCGGCCGATTCCGCTTGGCGTTCCTTCGCGCTCACGGCCACATCGCCTCGGGCGGCAACGACATCAAAATCGCCTCGACGTTACCGCCGGTCATCAGCCCGAATTTGGTGCCGCGATCGTAAAGCAGGTTGAACTCGACATAGCGGCCGCGGCGAACGAGCTGGTGGCGGCGCTGCTCGTCGGTCCACGGCGCGTCCATATGGCGGCGGACCAGCGCCGGATAGACATCGAGGAAGGCGCGTCCGACCTCGCGGTTGAAGGCGAAGTCGCGCGCCCAGTCGCCGCTGTCGAGATTGTCGTAGAAAATGCCGCCGACCCCGCGCGGCTCGTTGCGGTGCCGCAGGTAGAAATACTCGTCGCACCATTTCTTGAAACGCGGATGGTACGACGGGTCGTGCGCGTCGCAGGCGCGCTTGAGGGCGGCGTGGAACGCCGCCGTGTCGTCTTCGTCGGGGACCATCGGCGTGAGATCGGCGCCGCCGCCGAACCACGACGTGGTGGTGACGATGTAGCGCGAGTTCATGTGCGCCGCGGGAACCAGCGGCGAGCGCATATGGGCGACCAACGAAATTCCCGACGCGAAAAAACGCGGATCGTCGGCAGCACCCGGAACCTGGAGGCGGAACTCGGGGCTGAATTCGCCCCAAACCGTCGACACGTTGACGCCGACTTTCTCGAACACGCGCCCGCGCATGAGCGCCATGACGCCGCCGCCGCCGCCCGCGCGCTGCCAGCTTTGTCGCGCGAAACGGCCGGCCGGGATGTCGCGAAGGGTCCCGGCCAACTCGTCCTCGATCGTCTCGAAGGTGGCGCAGATCCGGTCGCGCAATTCCTCGAACCATGCCTGCGCCGCGGCGCGTCGCGCCGGATCGCCGGGAACCGCGCTCACGAAACCGCTCTCGATGCCGCGGCGCCGGCGGCGGGAAGTTTGCCGGTCTGTCGCAGCGCCTCGCCGAGCACCAAGGCGGCGGCGAGCGCTACGTTCAGCGAGCGCCTCCCGGGGACCATCGGGACGATCACGCGAGCGTCCGCCGCCAAGTGGACTTCGGGCCGGACGCCGGCGCTCTCGCGTCCCAGCAGCAGGACGTCATCGGCGCGATAACCGAGCGCGTCGTAGCGTTGCGCGCCGGAAGTGGTGAGCAAGACGAGCCGGCCCGGCTGTTCGCGCCCCGCACGCGCCGCCTGAAACGCCGGCCAGGATTCGTGGCGCAGCAGATCGATGCCAGCAAGATAATCCATGTGGGCGCGCCGCAACCGCCGGTCCGACCAGACGAATCCGCACGGCCCGATGATATCGACCCCGACGCCCAGGCACGCCGCCAGCCTGAGAATCGCGCCGGTATTTTGCGGGATGTCCGGTTCGTAAAGGGCAAGACGCATGAGAGCGGCAATGACACGACTTGGCGCCGCAGCGCGGCCGGAAAGCTTTGCATGGACGGCGCGATTCGACTATACCCCTTGGCCGTCGCTCGGGTCACCGGCCTGCGGGGCTGAAAAATGCAGCGGCTGCGGCAGGTTGTCGCATGGCGCGGGGGGCCGGTGGATGCCAGTCATTGCCGCTCCGGCCGGGCCGACGCCACGCGCTGAGCGAATGCTGTTGCCGGACGGTGGCGGGACCGAAAAGCGACAAGAGGGGCAGGGCGAACGATGGCCAATTCGGCGAGCACCGCGTCGGCGAGCCACCACGGCGATGGCGCCGCGCGGCGCGATTTCCTTTATCTTGCGGCAGGCGCCTTCGCCGCCGTAGGGGCTGCGGCCTCGCTGTGGCCATTCATTCACTCGATGAACCCAGCCGCCGACGTGCTGGCGCTCGCCTCGGTCGAGGTCGATCTCAAGCCGGTCGCCGAGGGACAAAGCATCACCGTCACCTGGCGCGGCAAGCCGGTGTTCATCCGCCACCGCACCAAGGACGAAATCGACACGGCGTCGGCCGTCGACCTCGACGCGCTGCCCGACCCGCAGCTCGACACGGCGCGCGCCAAGAAGTCGGAATGGCTGATCTTGGTCGGCGTGTGCACGCATCTCGGCTGCGTACCGCTGGGGCAAAAGACGACCGATCCGAAGGGCGAGTTCGGCGGCTGGTTCTGTCCGTGCCACGGGTCGCATTACGACACCTCGGGGCGCATCCGCAAGGGGCCCGCGCCGCGCAACCTGCTGGTGCCCGAATATACGTTCCTCGACGACACCAGCGTCCGCATCGGTTGAGACAGGACGACCAATGGCCAGCGCAGCGCCGCAAAATCCGATGTTGAGCCACCCGGTGGTGAAGTGGCTCGACCACCGTCTGCCGATCTTCACTTTCATGCACCACGAGCTGAACGAGTATCCGACGCCGAAGAACCTCAGCTACTGGTGGAATTTCGGCTCGCTCGCCGGGATCATGCTGGTGGTGATGATCGTCTCCGGCATCTTCCTCGCCATGCAGTATACGCCGCACGTCGCCCACGCTTTCGATTCGACCGAGCGGATCATGCGCGACGTCAATTACGGTTGGCTGATGCGCTACATCCACATGAACGGCGCATCGATGTTCTTCATCGTCGTCTACATCCACGTCTTTCGCGGCCTTTACTACGGTTCGTACAAGGCGCCGCGCGAGGTGCTGTGGTGGCTCGGCATCATCATCCTGCTGCTGATGATGGCGACGGCCTTCATGGGCTACGTCCTGCCGTGGGGCCAGATGAGCTTCTGGGGCGCCACCGTCATCACCAATCTGTTCTCGGCCATCCCGCTGATCGGCGAATCGATCGTCACCTGGCTATGGGGCGGGTTCTCGGTCGACAACCCGACGCTCAACCGCTTCTTCTCGCTCCATTACCTGCTGCCGTTCGTGCTCGTCGGCGTGGTCGTGCTGCATCTCGTGGCGCTGCACACCCACGGCTCGAACAATCCGCTCGGCATCGACGCCAAGGGCCCGCAGGACAAGATCCCGTTCCATCCTTATTACACGGTCAAGGACGGATTCGGCCTTGCCGTGTTTTTCATCTTTTACGCGCTGATCGTTTTCTTCGCGCCCAACATCTTCGGGGAGCCCGACAACTACATCCCGGCCAATCCGCTGTCGACGCCGGCGCACATCGTGCCCGAATGGTACTTCCTGCCGTTCTACGCGATTCTGCGCGCCGTCACCTTCGACGTCGGCCCGATCGAGGCCAAACTCGGCGGCGTCATTCTGATGTTCGGCTCGATTTTCCTGCTTTTCCTGTTGCCGTGGCTCGACACCAGCCGCGTGCGCAGCGCGCGTTTCCGGCCGGTCTACCGGCTGTTCTTCTGGCTGTTTCTCGTCGCCTGCGTCGGGCTGGGCTACGCCGGCTCGCAGCCGCCCGAAGGATTGGCGCTGTTCATCGGCCAATTCTCCACCTTCTGGTACTTCTTCCATCTCGTCGTCCTGCTGCCGCTCGTCGGCTGGTTCGAGCGGCCCAGACCGTTGCCGATCTCGATCAGCGAACCGGTTTTGGGCGGCGGGCGAATGGCTGCGGGCGCGCCGGCCAAGTCGATGGAGAAGGCGTGATGCGCCGCCTGGTATTCGCCGCGCTCGCCGGCGCCGCGCTGATCGCCGGCGGATCGGTCCAGGCGGCGGAAGCGATTTCGCTTCCCGCGCAGAGCTGGTCGTTCGCCGGCATGTTCGGCACCGTCGATCGCGCGGCAGCGCAACGCGGCCTCCAGGTCTACAAGGAAGTCTGCGCGGCGTGTCACGCGCTGAACCAGATCCGATTCCGCGATCTGCGGGCGCTTGGTTTCTCCGAAGACGAGGTCAAGGCGCTCGCCGCCGAGATCGAAGTCACCGACGGCCCCAACGACGAGGGCGAAATGTTCCAGCGCCCGGGTCAGCCGGCGGACCGCATGAAGGCGCCGTTTCCGAACGACAAGGCGGCGCGCGCCGCCAACAACGGGGCGTTTCCGCCCGATCTGTCGCTGATGACCAAGGCGCGCAAGGGCGGGCCGGACTACCTGTTCGCGCTGCTCACCGGCTACGCGCCGCCGCCGCCCGACCTCAAGCTCGCCGAGGGGATGCAGTACAACAAGTATTTCCCCGGCCACCAGATCGCCATGCCGCCACCGCTCAATCCCGACCAAGTGACTTACGCCGACGGCACCAAGGCGTCGGTCGAACAGATGTCGCACGATGTCACGACGTTCCTGGCCTGGACCGCCGAGCCCGAGATGGAGCACCGCAAGGCGCTCGGCATAAAGGTGATCCTGTTTCTGTTGGTCCTGAGCGGCCTGCTTTACGCCGTAAAACGCAAGGTGTGGGCGGCGGTGCATTGAGCGGGCTTTGCGCGAGTCCGATTCACGTGAATCCGCCTCGCGTCTTCGTGCTTGGGATGTCCGGCCGGGACGCATAGAATCCCGAGCATCGATTCGGCCGCGTCGAAGGAGTCGGCCGCCCGATGCTGCTGCTGTTTTTCCTGATCATTCTCGGGTTCTTTGTCTGGCTTCTGCTGCGCGTGCGGAAGCTCGAGGATGAACTGGCGCGATTGCGCGCGCAGTTTTCCGCCGGCGCGCCTGCGGCGCCGGTTTCGCAACCCGCGATCGTGGTAAAACCGCCCGAGGCCGCGACCTCACCGGCCGCCGAGGCCGAGCCGCCGCAACCGCCACCGACCGTCCCCGACGCCGTCAGCGTACCGGCGCCGAGGCGGGGAAGTTCGTTCGAGGAGATGCTGACGGTCCGCTGGGCGGTGTGGGCGGGCGGAGTGGCGCTGGCGCTCGCCGGGATCTTTCTCGTCCGCTACTCGATCGATCAAGGCTGGCTCGGCCCGGCGGCGCGCGTCTCGCTGGGGCTGCTTCTCGGCGCGGCGTTCCTCGCCACAAGCGAGCGGGCGCGGCGTCATCCGACGCTTGTCGCCGCGGCGGCGGGAGGCGTCACCTATATCGCGCCGGCGCTCGCCGCCGCCGGCCTCGTCGCCGGATTCGCCAGCCTCTACACCGCATACGCGCTCTACGACCTGTTGGGTCCGCTGGTGGCGTTTGCCGGTCTCTCGCTCGTTTCAGCGGGAGCGGTGGCGATGTCGCTGCTGCACGGCCCGTTCATCGCGCTTATCGGCATTTGCGGCGCCTTCGTCGTGCCGCTCCTGGTGGCGAGCGATGAGCCATCGGCGTGGGCGCTGTTTCCCTATCTCATTGCAGTCGCCGCCGGCGCGCTGTGGGTGGTGCGCTATCGGCGCTGGTGGTGGCTGGGGTGGGTCGCGCTGTGGTTCGCCTGTGTTTGGCCGTTGTTGTGGATCCTCTTCGGATGGACTGAAGGCGACGCGCTCGCGGTCGGCGTTTATCTGGTGGCGTTGGCCGGGCTGATCTTCTTCGTCGCCGATCCGGTCGATCCGAGCGACGAACCGGCGCGCTCGGACGCGCCATGGCCGGCGATCGGCGCGTTTTTCGCCCGCATCGGCGGCGCCGGCGCGGCGGCGATCGCGGTGCTCGTCTTCGTGCTGATCCGCATGGATTCATACGGCCCGGCCGCGCTCGCGACGGCGGCGTCGATCGCCGTCCTCTATCTTTACGTCGCGCGCGCGCGCGGCGAACTCGATCTTGCCGCGGTCACGGCGGCGCTGCTGACGGTCGGCCTGCTGGCGGCGTGGCATTTCCCGCAATTCGTCCCCGAACGTCCGCCCTTCGGCGCGGTGACGACGCGCGGATTCACTCCCGGGCCGCTGGTGGCGCCCGAGCTGTCGGGCTTTCTCGCCGTCGCGGTGGGCTTCGGCGTGCTGTACGCGTTTGGCGGCTTCGCATTGCTGTCGGGCGCGCGTCACCCGGCGCGCTGGGCGTGTTTATCGGCTGGCGCGCCGCTCGCCATCCTCGCCGTCGCCTATTGGCGCATCACCGAGTTCGAGACCAGCCTGCCATGGGCGGCGGCCGCGCTCGGGCTTGCGGCGCTGAGCTGTGGCGCGGCCATCCGCGTGGCGCCGCATCGCGATGGACAGGGAATGGAGGCGGCGCTCGCGGCCTATGCGCTCGGGGCTTGCGCCGGTCTCGCCGCGGCGCTGGTCATGACGCTGCAGGCGGCCTGGCTCACGGTGGCGCTGGCGCTGCTGCTGCCGGCCCTTGCTTGGATCCACGGCGAAACGCGCGTCGCGGCGCTTCGATGGGCGGCGCTTTTCGTCGCGACGATCGTGCTGATACGGCTACTGCTGAACCCCTACGTGCTGGACTATCCGATCGGGCCGACGCCGATATTCAACTGGCTCCTCTACGGTTATGGCGTTCCCGCGCTCGCCTTCGCGATCGCCGCGGCATGGTTCGGCCGCGAACGCGACGACCCGTTGGTGATGACGCTCGAGGCCGGAACCGTGGTTTTCGCCGTCGTGTTGGCGACGCTGGAAATCCGCCATCTGTTCAGCGGCGGGCCGCTCGCCACCGGCGATCACGGCTTGGCCGAACAGGCCCTGCGCGCGGCCGTCTGGCTGCTTGGCGGGTGGGCGATGTTTCGCCTCCACCGCGTCCGTCCGCGCGCCGTACTGCATTACGGTTGGCGCATACTCGCGCTATTGGCGCTGGCGCAGGTGGTGGTGTTAAACCTCATTTTCTCGAATCCGCTGTTCACGGACGATCCCGTCGGCGACTGGCCGTTGGTGAATCTGATCTCGCTCGCCTATCTCCTTCCGGCGGCGATCGGCGCGGCGATCGCCTACGAGGCGTGGCGGCAGCGTCAGAGCGAGATTCTTGCCATCGCCGTCGTCGCCGTCCTCGCGCTCGGCTTCGTCGATATCTCGCTTGAGGTACGCCGCGCCTTTCATGGCGCGATTCTGTCGCAGGTGGCAGTCACGGCGGCGGAGCTTTATGCCTATTCGGCGGCGTGGCTGATCTACGGCGGCGCGCTGCTTGCCGCCGGCATCGTCTTCGCGCAAGCGGGGCTCCGCTGGGCCTCGCTCGCCGTGATCGTGCTCGCCGTGCTCAAGGTCTTCTTGATCGACATGGCGGAGCTCGAAGGGCTGTTCCGCGTCGCGTCGTTCCTGGGCTTGGGTTTGGCGCTGGTCGGCATCGGCTTTCTTTATCAGCGTTTCATCTTTCCGCCGGCCGCCAAACCGGCCACCGCCGAGAGCGGTTGAAAACCGCGCTGTTTGCTTTACAAAGTGCGCCGCATCGGACCGCCGGGGCCAACCGGCGGCGATGCGACCGCAAGGAGCGTCGCGGCACATGGCGGATATCGAGCGCATCGCGGGCATGCCGCCCATCGTCGGCATTATCGGCGGCAGCGGGGTCTACGACATCGACGGTTTGACGGATGTTCGCTGGAAGAG
>DATFES010000018.1:0-3217 GCA_035250945.1 Alphaproteobacteria bacterium
ATCAAGTATCGCCTCTTCGCCGCCGGCCGCTGGCCGCTCGGGGTGGTTCGACGACAGCTCTATTTGCTGTGATCGGCCAGGTCCATCATGCCGCCCGCCGCCGGCCGCTCGGTGAATGGCGCGTCTGTTTGCGGCGCGTCCCGCCGGGCGACAACAGACATTGTGCTGGGACGCCAAACTCACGATTCAATCGATAAGCGACGCGCATTGGCAGTCCACGTTTTCCGGCCATGAACTCATGGAAATGGCTCCGCTGCCCGAACGCGCGGATTACTTGGTCACGCGGAACGCCGCGATCCTCGATGCAGAAGCGCACCGCGGATACCGGGTCCGCAGGTTCGATCGGCCAACGACGCGATTCGTAGCTGTCCACGAGTTCGGCGAGCACATCAAGACGATCAAACTCGACCGAACCTCGAGTTGAGTCCATCAGATGATCAATTTCCTTGACCGCCCTGCGCCAGTCTCGATCGTTCCTGATGGGCCGTAGCTTCATTACACCTTCTCCGCGTCAATCGCATCATACTCGCTATGTGTTCCGATAAATCGGACATAGACGATTCTTGCGGCATAGTTAACCTTGACGACAAGCTTAAATTTGTTTCCGGCGATATTAAATACGACGCGATTACCTCGTAGGATGCTTGCATTACGGAACTGCATTTTGACGTCAGCAGGGGTCGCCCAATCAGCTTGCTGAACCTCGTAAATCCAGCTTCGCAATGGGCGTTCAGCTTCACGACGCGATCTATCGCGCTCCCAGTATTCGCGCAAAGTACGTCGCGCGATTAACCGCATCGGTAAATCATGCTATCGTCCCATTTTGGGATCAAGCGCGTGGCGGGTCTCGATGTTCACCGGCTCTTGGGATCGAGCGCGTCGCGCAACCCGTCGCCCAGCAGATTGAACGCCAGCACGACGATGAAGATCGACAGCCCCGGCCAGATCGCCATCCAAGGCGCATGATCGATGTAGTTCTTGGCCGTGTTGAGCATCGAGCCCCAGGAGGGCGCTGGCGGCTGCTGGCCCAGCCCGAGAAACGACAGGCTGGCCTCGGCGATGATCGCCGCGGCGATGGCAAGCGTCGCCTGGACCAGGATCGGCGGCACGATGTTCGGGAAGATGTGCCGGAGCGCGATGCGCAGATGCGGGTTGCCGACCGCGCGCGCCGCCTCGATGTAGTCCTCGACCTTCACCGCCAGCACCTGGGCGCGGGTGAGCCGCACGATGATCGGCGTCGCCGAGATGCCGATGGCGATCATCGCGTTGGTAAGGCTTGGACCGAGGAAGGCGGCGAGCGCGATCGCCAGAATGAGGAACGGGCAGGCCAGCATCGCATCGATGACGCGCATGATGAGCGCGTCCGCCCAGCCGCCGACATAGCCCGAGAACAGCCCCACCGGCACGCCGACCGTGAGCGCGATCGCGACCGAGATGACGCCGGCCAAGAGCGAAGCGCGCGCGCCGAAGATGACGCGCGACAGCACGTCGCGGCCGATCTCGTCGGTGCCCAACCAGTAGACCTCGGAGGGCGGCTTGCGCACCGCGAGCCAGCTCGTCGCCACCGGATCGTGCGGCGCCAAAAATGGCGCGAACACCGCGAGCGCAACGAAGAACGCGACGACGACGAGGCCGAACACTGCTCCCTTGCGGCGCACCAAGCGGCGCAGCACCTGGATGACGGGATGCGGCTCTTCTACCTCTGGAATGGCGGCGACAGCGACGGTTGCCATAGGGTCGGCTCGAGGGTTCAGGCGCGCATGCGCGGGTTGACGAGGAAATAGGCGATGTCGGCGAGCAGGTTGAGGACGATATAGGTCGTCGCCGTGACCAGTACGACGCCCTGGACGACCGCGTAATCGCGGTTGAACACCGCGTCGACGATCAGCTTGCCGAATCCCGGCACGCTGAACACCTGCTCGGTGAGGACGGCGCCCGAGAGAAGCTGGCCGAACTCGAGAGCTCCCAGGGTGATCACCGGCACCAGCGCGTTGCGCAGGCCGTGCTTCATGACCACGACGCGCTCCGACAGTCCCTTGGCGCGCGCGGTGCGCACATAATCGGCGCCGAGAACCTGGAGCATGGCGCTGCGGGTATGGCGCATCATCACCGCGGCGATGGCGTTCCCCAGCACGAAGGCGGGCATGACCATCGTCGCGATATTCTGCCCCAGATCTTCGGACGGGCGGACGTAGCCCGAGGCCGGCAGCCAGCCGAGTTGCACGGCGAACAGCAGGATCAGCATGATGCCGAGCCAGAAATTCGGCGTCGAGAGTCCCCAGAGCGCGATGACGTTGGCGGCGTAATCCCATGCGGTGTCCTTTTTCACCGCCGAGACGACGCCCATCGTTATGCCGATGACCATCGCCACGACGATGGCCATCGACGCCAGCTGGATCGTCACCGGCAGCTTCTCGACGATGAGGTCGAGCACCGGCTTCTGGATGCGCACCGATTCGCCGAGATCGCCCACTAGGACGCCGGAGAGCCAGTAGTAGTAGCGCACGTATATGGGCTCATCGAGATGGAACTTGGCGCGCAGATAGGCGATGACGCTGGGGTCGCGCTCCTCGCCGGCGAGCGCGATCGCCGGATCGCCGGGCAGAAGCTGCTGCAGCCCGAAGATGAGAATCGAGACGAAGAACAGCGTCGGAATGATCTGTCCCAGACGCTGGACGAGGAAATTGAACATCACGCATTGGCCCGCGGGCGACGGGCGGCCTGCCATGCCATGGCGGGGCCGCCCGCGCGCAGCGGTTCAGTTGACCTTCAGGTCTTGTACCCGCACGAGACCATCGGGGATCGTGCGCAGCCCGCTCAGTTTGTTGGTGTAGGCCCACAGCCAGTGGCGGTGGAACAGGTAGATGACCGGCCGCTCCTTGGCCACCGTCGCGGCGATCTGCTCGAAGATCTTCGTCCGTTTCGCCGCGTCGAGTTCGGCCCGCGAGGCGTTGATCAGTTCGTCGAGTTCCGGTTTGCACGTTCCGGCGTAATTGAGCGGCTGCTTGCAGGCATGGAAGCTGAACAGGTTGCCGTCGGGGTCGGGCCGGCCGCTCCACGCCAGCACGTAGGCGTCGAAATCGCCCTTGTCGGCGAGATTGAGCGAGGTCGAGAACTCGGTCGACTGGATCTTGACGTCGAAGCCGGCCTCCTTGGCCATCGCCTGCACGACCTGGGCGATGCGCTGCGCGTCCGACGTGTTCGCGGCCATCAGCGT
>DATFES010000032.1:0-13758 GCA_035250945.1 Alphaproteobacteria bacterium
CGCCGGGCTGTTCGCCTGCGCGGGCGCAATTGCGCTGCTGGCCGGATTGAGCAGCGAAGCGGCGGCGCAGAAGACGCGTCTTACAGTCTATACCGCGCTCGAGAACGACCAACTCGCGCCGTACAAGCAGGCCTTCGAGGCTGACAATCCGAATATCGAAATCGCCTGGGTGCGCGATTCGACCGGCATCATGACGGCGCGGCTGCTCGCCGAAAAGGATAACCCGCGCGCCGACGTGGTTTGGGGCCTCTCGGCTTCGAGCATCGTGCTGTTCGAAAATCAGGGCATGCTCGTGCCGTACACGCCCAAGGGAGCCCAATCGCTGAAAGCGGTGTTCCGCGATAACAAGAATCCGATGGCGTGGACCGGCATGGACGCCTACCTGTCGGTGATCTGCTTCAACACCGCCGAGGGTCAAAAGGCGAATGCGGCCAAGCCCGCCTCGTGGGCCGATCTGACCAATCCTGCCTACAAGGGCAAGATCGTCATGCCGAACCCGGCGTCCTCGGGCACCGGCTACCTCACCGTCGCGGCATGGCTGCAAGTGATGGGCGAGGAAAAGGCGTGGAAGTTCATGGACGCGCTGCATGAGAATGTCGCGGTTTATACCCACTCCGGCTCGGCGCCGTGCGTGCAGGCCGCGCGCGGCGAGCGGCTTATCGGCATCGGCTTCGACATGCGCGGCGCATCTGAAAAAACCAAAGGCGCGCCGATCGACCTCGTGCTTCCGAAGGAGGGCGCCGGCTGGGAGATGGAGGCGAGCGCGATCGTCAAGGGCACCAAGAATCTCGCCGCCGCGCAGGCTCTGCTCGATTGGGCGGTGAGCAAGAAGGCGAATGAAATGTACGGGAAGTACTACGCCATCGTCGGTTATCCCGGCATCAACGCAGCACCGCCGAACTACCCGGCCAACGCTGAAGCGTCGATGGTCAAGAACGACCTCGGCTGGATGGCGTCGCAACGCGAACGCATCCTCGCCGAGTGGACCAAGCGCTACGACGGTAAGTCGGCGCCGAAGTGACCATCGCCGAGCGGTAACATCCGAAGGAGTCCGGCGTCCGTCCCGCCTGGCGACGGACGCCGGATCGCGATCGCGATGGACGTCAAATCGAACGGCGGGGCGCCGGCAAGCGTCGGCGCCCCGTATCTCCAAATCGAAGGTGTCAGCAAGCTCTTCGGCCTCTTCACGGCGCTGAATCACGTTTCATTCGATATCTATCGCGGCGAATTCGTCTGCTTTCTCGGGCCATCGGGCTGCGGCAAGACGACGCTTTTGCGCGCCATCGCCGGTCTTGACCTGCAGACCAGCGGCCGTATCGAGCAGGACGGCCGCGACATCTCGAACCTGCCGCCCTCGGGACGCGACTACGGCATCGTCTTTCAGTCGTATGCGCTGTTCCCAAATCTCAACGTCTTCGACAACGTCGCTTACGGATTGCGTAGTCGGCGCCTGCCGCGCGCGGCGATGGAGACGCGGGTGGCCGAGTTGCTTGCGCTCGTCGGGCTGCCGGGCGAGGTGAAGAAATATCCCTCGCAACTTTCCGGCGGCCAGCAGCAGCGCATCGCCGTGGCGCGCGCGCTCGCCACGTCGCCCGGTCTGTTGCTGCTCGACGAGCCGCTTTCGGCGCTCGATGCGCGCGTGCGCGTCCGGCTGCGTCACGAGATCAAGGCGCTGCAGCGCCGTCTCGGCGTCACCACCATCATGGTGACGCATGACCAGGAGGAGGCGCTGACGATGGCCGATCGCATCGTGGTGATGAACCAGGGCGTTATCGAGCAGATCGGCGCGCCGATCGAAATCTATCGCCAGCCGGCGACGCCGTTCGTCGCCGATTTCGTCGGCACGATGAATTTTCTCGACGGCACGCTCGTGGCACCAGGGCGCGTGCGGTTGGGCGCCGTCGAGGTGGCGTGCGGCGCCAGCGACGGGCTTGCGCCCGGGGCCGCGGTCCAGTTGTGCTTCCGCCCCGAGGACGTCAGCGTCCGCGAGGTCGGCCGCGCCACCCCAAACGTGATCGACGTCACGATCGAAGGACTCGAGTTTCTCGGCTCGTTCTGCCGCGGCACGCTCAGGCCGCTCGACAGCGGGTCGAAGCAGTTCGTCGCCGATTTTTCGATCAACCTCGTGCGCGACTTCGATCTCACGGTTGGACGCAATTTGCCGATCGCTTTGCCGGCCGACCGGTTGCGCGTCTATCCCAAGGCCTGATCGCCCATGGCGACGATCGCCGCCGACGCAAGACCCGCCGCGCCGCTGCCGCGCGTGCGTCGGCGCCTCGATCGCGATGACTGGATCATGCGCGCGAGCCTGGCGCTTGCCGCGCTCTGGCTCGTCATCGCCATGGTGTTGCCGCTGTGGAGCCTGCTGTCGAAAAGCTTTCAGGATCGCTCGGGCGCCTTCGTCGGCCTCACCAACTACGCGACGTATTTCAGCAACCCGGCGCTAACGTATTCGATCGTCAACAGTCTCGAAGTGTCGCTGATCGCCACCGCCATCACCATTCCGCTCGCCTTCATCTACGCATACGCGCTGACTCGGAGCTGCATGCGGTTCAAGGGAATGTTCCGGGCGCTGGCGCTGATTCCGATCCTCGCGCCTTCGCTTCTGCCGGCGATTTCGTTCATCTACATGTTCGGCAATCAGGGCATCATCAAGGATTGGCTCTTCGGGCAGCCGATCTACGGCCCGCTCGGCATCGTCATGGCCGAGGTGTTCTACTGCTTTCCGCACGCGCTGATGATCATCGTCACCGCGCTGTCGCTCGCCGATTCGCGGCTCTACGAGGCGGCGGTGTCGCTCGGCGCCTCGAAGCCGCGCATCTTCCTCACCGTCACCTTGCCGGGCGCGCGCTACGGCTTGATCAGCGCCGCCTTCGTCGTATTCACGCTGGTGATCACCGATTTCGGCATCCCGAAGGTGATCGGCGGCCGCTACAACGTTCTGGCGACCGACATCTACAAGCAGGTCATCGGCCAGCAGAATTTCGGCATGGGCGCGGTCGTAGGCATGGTGCTGCTGGCGCCGGCGGTGCTCGCCTTTGCGGTCGACCGGCTGGTGCAGAGGAAGCAGGTCGCCCTGCTGTCGGCGCGCGCGGTGCCGCTCGAGCCCAAGCCCAGCTTGCGCTTCGACTGGTCGATGTTCGCGTTTTGCGCCGTGGTGAGCGGCGCCATTTTCGGAGTGCTCGCGGTCGCCGGTTGGGCCTCTTTCATCAAGTTCTGGCCGTACAACCTGTCGCTCACTTTCGACAATTACATCTTCAGCAATTTCGATTCCGCCGGCTGGTCGTCGTACTGGAATTCACTCGAGCTCGCGGCGTGGACGGCCGTGATCGGCACGGCGATCATTTTCTGCGTCGCCTATCTCGTCGAGAAGAGCAAAGGCTTTCTTTTCGGGCGTAGCGTGGTGCAATTGCTCGCCATGATTCCGCTCGCCGTGCCCGGACTCGTGCTGGGCCTCTGCTACATCTTTTTCTTCAATCACCCGAGCAATCCGCTCGTGTTCCTCTACGGCACGATGGCGATTCTGGTGATCAACACGATCACCCACTTCTATACGGTCAGCCACCTTACGGCGGTCACCGCCTTGAAACAGCTCGACGCCGAGTTCGAGGCAGTGTCGGCGTCGCTAAAGGTTCCGTTCTACGTCACCTTTTGGAAAGTCACGGTTCCAGTCTGTCTGCCAGCCATCCTCGACATCAGCATTTATCTTTTCGTCAACGCCATGACCACAGTCTCGGCGGTCATCTTCCTCTATTCTCCCGACACCAAGCTGGCCTCGGTCGCGGTCATCAACATGGACGACAACGGCATGACCGCCGCGGCGACGGCGATGGCGATGATGATCGTCTACACGTCCGCGGCCGTCCGTCTCGCCCATGCGCTGCTCACCGCGGGGCTGCAGCGCCGCCTCCAGGCATGGCGCAAACGCTGAGCCACTTGCGACATCCCGCGCTGTCCCTCGAAGCCGCCGCCGCGCGCGTCGCAAGTCTTCCTTGTTGGTCGGGACCGGTCGCGCCCGGGCCGCTTGGCGGCGGCATCACCAACCGGAATTTTCTGGTGACCGACCGCGGCGAGAAGTTCGTCGCCCGCGTCGGCGGCGACATCCCGGTCCATGGCGTCATGCGGTTCAACGACATCGCCGCCGCGCGCGCAGCGCACCGGGCCGGAATTTCGCCCGAAGTCGTCCACGCCGGACCCGACATGATGGTGCTACGCTTTGTCGAGGGCCGCACGCTCACCGCCGACGACGTGCGCGACGACGCGATGCTGGCCCGTATCCTCGACGTCGTGCGGCGCTGTCATCGCGACGTGCCGCGATATTTGCGCGGACCGGTGCTGTCGTTCTCGGTCTTTCACGTGATCGGCGACTACGCCGCGACCCTCGCCGAGGCGGGCAGCCGGCGCTCGAACGACCTCGCGCGCTGGAGCGATCTCGCCGAGCGGCTGTCGCGAGCGGTCGGCCCGATCGATCTCGTTTTCGGTCATAACGACCTGCTGGGCGCCAATTTCATCGACGATGGCGATCGACTCTGGCTGATCGACTGGGACTACGCCGGGTTCAATTCGCCGCTTTTCGATCTGGGCGGCGTGGCGGGAAACCATGGCCTGTCGCCGACGCAGGAGAATTGGTTGCTCGAAGCCTATTTCGACCGACCATCCGACGACGCGTTGCGGCGCAGCTACGCGGCGATGAAGTGCGCGACGTTGTTGCGCGAGGCGATGTGGAGCCTCGTTTCGGAGATCTACTCCGACATCGCGCACGATTACGTCGCGTACACCGAGGCGTGCCTCGCGCGATTCGATGCGGCGTGGCCCGAATTCGTGCGCGAATGGGGCGAGCCGTGAAGCGCAATTTCAGGCGACCAGCGGCGAACCCATGAAAGCTTCGGCGAAGAAGCGCGCGAGTTTCTGGTATAGGCGACGCTGGTTGGCCGGCTTGACGATGCCGTGGCCCTCGTCGTCGAAGGCGAGCACCTCGTAGTCGACGCCCGCCGCCTCGAGCGCGCGGCGCACGGCATGAACGTTGTCGGGCGTGACATTGGGGTCCCGCATTCCCTGCACGATCAATATGCGCCCGCGAATGTTGTGCACGAAGTGGATCGGCGAGCGATCGCGGTAGCGCTGCGGCTGGTTCTCGGGCGTACCACCCAACATCTCCTGGCTATATTGCCGGAGGTCGGGCCGGGTCGTCTCATAGTCGACGACGAGGTCGGTCATGCCGCAGATCGGCGCGGCGGCGTCGACATAAGACGGCTTACGCGTGATGGCATGCCATGACGAGTAGCCGCCATAGGACGTCCCGGTGATGCCGATCCGGCCCGGCCGCGCGATGCCGGCCTTGATCAGCGCCGCGATGCCGTCGCGGATGTCGTCCTGTTCGGCGCCGCCCCAACCGTCGCGCTTGATCGCCTCGCGGAAGGCGAGTCCAAAGCCCGTGCTGCCGCGATAATTGGGGTCGAGGACGTTGAATCCCTTGCGCACCAGGAACTGGATCGGGGCGTTAACGCGCGCCTCGCTATGCGCGGTCGGACCGCCGTGAACGAGCGCGATCGTTCCGCGCGCCGGCGCGTCGGCGCGATAGAGCCAGCCCTGGATCGCCATGCCGTCGCCAGCGCGCCAGCGGAAATCCTCGGCGGCGACGAAATCGTCGGGCCGTAACGCGGTTTGCGTCCACATGCCGGTGATGCTGAGCGATCGCGCCAAGTCGGGAACCGCCGGATCGAAACGGACGATATCGCGCGGCTGCCGCGCGCCATAGGCGACGCCGATCCACGATCCGTCATCTTGCGCCGCCAGCGGCATGAACGTGACGTCGGGTACATCGATCGGCCGCTCGAGACCGGACGTCGGATTGACCAGGGTCGCCCGGCTGCGCGCGTTCGACGTTTCGACGAGCACGATCGTCGTTGCCCCGCGCGGCCCATACGCATGCTCGATGTTGCGCGCGGGATCGTCGATCAGCCACCGCGTCACTCCGGATTGGCGATCGAACACGCCGAGCCGTTTGTGGCCGCCAGCCTCGGCGACTACGACAATCCGCCGACCGTCCGGCATCCATGAGGCCTGCACCTTGGTCGCGGCGCCGAAATTCAGGATTTCGCGGTCGTCCTCGCCTTCGACATCGACCAGCCAATACTGGCGGCCGGACGGATTGAGATCCTTGCGGCTATAGAGCAGGTGGGTGCCCGTATCGTTGAGCTGGGGCGCGTAGGCGTTCGCGCGCCGTGGCCGCGCGATCGCGCGCCGCTCGCCGGTGACGAGATCGTGGCGAAATAGATAATGCGGCTCGATCTCGCGCCTGGCCTCGGGATCGTAATTCGCGGCGTAAAACAGCCACCGTCCATTGGGATGAAGCGCGCCGCCGCGCAGAAAATACTCGGGATTATTGTCGCTGAGCCGGCGCATTTCTCCCGGTCTGGCACGGTCGACGGCGAACAGCCGGACGCGTTCGTCGCCATCGCGGTCCTCGCCGACGATCAGCGTTCGGTTGTCGAATCCCCAGGCAACGACATCGCTGTCCTGGGCCGTTTCGGTGAGTCGCACCGGCGCCTGCGAGCCGTCGCACGGCGCGACATAGACGTCGGCCGCGGAAGCGAGCCCGTACCATGACCATGCCACCCATTTGCGGTCATGCGAGATCTCGACAGAACCGAGGCGCGGCAGAGACAGCAACGCGTCGAGATACTGATCGTCGGATAAAAGCCGCGGCATTTGGTGCGAATTTTGGTCGGCGTTGCGTGTCGCGCCGAGACTATCCCAAGTCCTGCGTCAAGTCAGGTGTTCGGATGGATACCGGTGACCTCGAAAAGTTCGAGAAAGGCGCGCACGGCGCGCGAGGGGCGGCGCTCGGAGAGCCGGACCAGATATTCGGACATCTGCATCGCCTTCTCGCGAAACGGGACGGCGGCAAGGCGCGCATCGGCGCCGAACTCGGCGGCGGATACCACGCCGATGCCCAATCCCGCGACGACGGCTTCGCGCAGCGCCTCGCGGCTGGCGATTTCCATTACTGCGTCGATCTTGATCGCGCGGCGGGCCAGCGCCTGCTCGAGGATGGCGCGGGTGATCGAACCGCTCTCGCGCATCACCATCTTCTGGCCCTCAAGCTCGCCTAGCGATACCGCGGCGCGGCTGGCCCAGCGGTGATCGCGCGGGACGAAGACGACCAGCGGATCGCGCCGCAGCAGCCGGGTCACGAAGCGCGGATCCGCAGCGACGTCGGCGACGACCGCCGCATCCAGCCGATAGTCGAGCAAGTCGGCGAGCAGCGCCTCGGAATTGCCGACGGCCAGGGCGACGCGGATGCCCGGATGGCGGCGATTGAACTCGGCGAGCCGACCCATGATGTGATGCGGGCTATCGGCGCCGAGCCTGAGCTCGCCCGATTTCAACGCCTCGGCGGCGCTCAGCAACTCTTCCGCCTCCTGCTCAAGATCGAAGATGCGCCGCGTCACGCCGAGCAAGGCTTGGCCCAAGCCGGTCGGTTCGACCCGCCGGCCGCGGCGGTGGAAGAGCGCGACGCCGAATCTTGCCTCGAGAACGGCGACTTGGCTCGACAACGTCGGCTGGGTGACGTTCAGCCGCTCGGCGGCGCGGGTGAAGCCCCCGGCGCTGGCTACGGCGTGGAACGCGCGCAATTCAGCGAAGTTCATAGATCAAACCTATGGATGTTATAAATACAATCGATTTGACCAATGTTATATATGCCCCGACAATGACACGCAATGACCCTGCCGATGCCGCCGCCGGAGACGAAGATGCCCGATCCCGCCGAACCGCTGCTGCTGACCCCCGGCCCGCTCACTACCTCGCGCACCACCAAGGAAGCGATGCTGAAGGATTGGGGTTCGCGCGACGCCGCTTTCATCGCCATGAACACGCGGATGCGCGCCCGCGTGGTCGAGCTGGCTGGCGGCGTCGGCACGCATGTGGCGGTGCCGGTGCAAGGCTCGGGTACATTCGCCGTCGAAGCGATGATCGGCGCCTTCATTCCGCGGTCCGGCAAGCTGCTGGTGCTTGTCAATGGCGCCTACGGCAAGCGCATCGCCCGAATCTGCGAGGTTATCGGCCGCCGTTTCGTCGTCTACGAGACCGCCGAGGACACGCCGCCCGACCCGCGCGCCGTCGCCGAAGCGCTGACTGGCGATCTCGATATCACGCACGTCGCGGTGGTCCATTGCGAGACGACCTCGGGAATCTTGAACCCGGTCGAAAAAATCGCCGAGTTGGTCGCCAAAGCCGGACGGCGTCTGTTGGTCGACGCGATGAGCGCCTTCGGCGCGATTCCCCTCGATGCGCAGACGACGCCCTACGACGCGCTCGCCGCCTCGAGCAATAAGTGTCTCGAAGGCGCTCCCGGGATGGGCCTCGTCGTCTGCCGTCAGTCGGCGCTCGAACGGACCAAGGGTAACGCGCATTCGCTGGCGCTCGATCTCCACGACCAATGGGTCAACATGGAGAAGACGAAGCAATGGCGATTCACGCCGCCGACGCACGTCATCGCGGCGTTCGACCGGGCGCTCGCCGAGCACGAGGCCGAGGGCGGTATCGCCGGGCGTGGCGCGCGCTATTCGCGAAACTGCCGCGTCCTGGTCGAAGGCATGCGCGCCATGGGCTTTCGCACGCTACTGCCCGACGCACTGCAGGCGCCGATCATCGTCACTTTTCACACGCCGCGCGATCCGAAGTTCGTCTTCGAGACCTTCTACGACAAGCTGCGGGAGAAAGGCTACGTGATCTATCCCGGAAAGCTGACGGTTGCCGACTCGTTCCGTATCGGTTGCATCGGCCGGCTCGACGAGAACGACATGCGGGGAGCGCTCGGAGCCATTCATCTCACGCTCGCCGAGATGGGCGTCTCCGTCCTGACGCCGGCCGCCGCGTAGCAAGTCCATCACGGAGCCGGAATGTCCATGCCTCGACCCGCCGTTGCGGTCAATGGCCGTAGCTACAATTGGCCGGACCGGCCGCTCGTCGTCGTCTGCATCGACGGTTCGGAGCCCGACTACACGACCAAGGCGATGGCGACCGGCCGCATGCCATGGCTTCGCGCCGCGCTCGCCCGCGGCACGAATCTCGTGGCGGAGTGCGTGGTGCCGAGCTTCACCAACCCGAACAACCTTTCGATCGTCACCGGCGCGCCGCCATCGGTGCATGGCATCAGCGGGAATTACTTCTTCGACCGCGCCGCCGACGCCGAGATCATGATGAACGACCCCGAGCATCTTCGCGCCGGGACCATCCTCGCCGCCTTCGCCGAACGCGGCGCGAAGGTCGCCGTGGTCACCGCCAAGGACAAGCTGCGCAGGCTGCTCGGCCACAAGATGCGGGGCATTTGCTTCTCGGCGGAGAAGGCCGATGCGACGAGCGTGGCCGAGCACGGCATCGACAAGGCGCTCGAGTTCGTCGGCAAACCGCTGCCGACGGTCTATAGCGCCGAACTGTCGGAGTTCGTTTTCGCCGCCGCCGTCAAGCTGATGGCGAAGCACCGTCCGGATATCACGTATCTGTCGACGACCGATTACGTCCAGCACAAGCACGCGCCGGGCACCGAGGCGGCCAACGCGTTTTACGCGATGATCGACCGGTATCTCGGCGAGCTCGACGCGCTCGGCTGCGCCATCGCCCTGACCGCCGACCATGGCATGAACGCCAAGACCGACGCCGCTGGCCGTCCGAACGTGATTTACCTGCAGGACGCGATGGACGCCTGGCTGGGCAAGGGCGCCGCGCGCGTGATTCTGCCGATCACCGATCCCTACGTGGTTCACCACGGCGCACTCGGCTCGTTCGCCACCGTCTATCTTGAGGCGTCGATCGATGCGCCGCAGGTCGCCGCAAGGATCGCGGCGGTCTCCGGCGTCGAGGCGGTTCTGACAAGAAGCGAGGCGTGCCGCCGATTCGAGTTGCCGGAGGATCGCTTGGGCGAACTCGTCATCGTCGCGCGCGCCGACACCACGATCGGCACGTCCGAAGCGCGCCATGATTTGTCCGGGCTCGACGCGCCGCTTCGTTCGCATGGCGGCGTATCGGAGCAACGCGTACCGCTGATGCTTAATCGCAGAACGGTCGATCTGCCGGCCGGCCGGACCTGGCGGAACTTCGACGTCTTCGATCTGGCCCTCAATTATGTCGCCCAGGAGCAGGAGGACGCCGGTGAGCGTAGTATCGCTACAGCGTGAACGCGGCGGAGATGTCGCCGATTTCCGCATCGAGTCGATGCGGATCGCCGGCGAGAAAATCTCCGGCGAGGGAACCATCGAAATCGTCAATCCCTATACGCGCCAGGCCATCGGGTCGGTACCGAAAGCCGCCGCGTCGCACGTCCGCCGCGCCTTCGAGATCGCCGCCGCATACCGATCCAAGCTGACGCGCCATGAACGGTCGCAGATTCTTCGGCGCACAGCCGATGCTCTGGAAACGCAGCGCGACAAGGTCTCCGACCTGATCACCGCCGAGTCCGGACTTTCGAAAAAGGACACCCTCTATGAGGTCGGGCGCGCCATCGACGTGTTCAATCTCGCCGCCAACATGTGTCTTGTCGACGATGGCCAGATCTTCTCGTGCGACATCTCGGCGCAAGGCAAGAGACGCCGCATCTACACCCAGCGCGAACCATTGCGCGCGATCGCGGCGATCACGCCGTTCAACCATCCGCTCAATCAGGTGGCGCACAAGATCGCTCCGTCGATCGCCACCAACAACAAGATGGTTTTGAAACCCTCGGAGAAGACCCCGCTTACGGCGTTGCTGCTCGCCGACATCCTGTACGAATCCGGGCTGCCACCGGCAATGTTTTCGGTCGTCACCGGCGATCCGCGCGAAATCGGCGACGAGCTGATCGCCAACCCGAACTCCGATCTGATCACCTTCACCGGCGGCGTCGCCATCGGCAAATACATCGCCAGCACGATGGGATACCGCCGCGCGGTCCTCGAGCTCGGCGGCAACGATCCGCTGATCGTCATGGAAGACGCCGACATCGAGGAGGCCTCCTCGCTCGCCGTCGCCGGCTCGTACAGGAATTCCGGCCAGCGCTGCACGGCGGTAAAGCGCATGATCGTCCATCGATCGGTCGCCGATGCGTTCGTCGAGCAGCTCGTGGCGAAATCGCGGGCAGTCAAATACGGCGACCCGGCCGATGCCGACGCCGACATGGGCACGGTGATCGACGAGGCGGCGGCGATGCGCTGCCAGGCGCGCGTCGACGATGCGGTGGCGCGGGGCGCCCGCTTGCTCTACGGCAACCGGCGCGACGGCGCGCTCTACTCGCCGACCGTCATCGACCATGTGCGGCCGGAATGGGAGGTGGTGCGCGAGGAGACGTTCGGACCCGTTTCGCCGGTGATCCGCGTGGCCGACATCGACGAAGCGATCGCGGTGTCGAATTCGACCGCCTATGGCCTATCGTCGGGGATTTGCACGAACCGGCTCGATTACATCACCCGGTTCGTGAACGAACTGAACGTCGGCACGGTCAACGTTCGCGAAGTGCCGGGGTATCGCATCGAGTCCTCGCCGTTCGGCGGCATCAAGGACTCCGGACTCGGCATCAAGGAAGGCGTCATCGAAGCGATGAAGGGATTCACCAACGTCAAGACGTACTCGCTGCCCTGGGCGTAAGCCAGTGGCGGGCGAAACGGGGGGCAGGTCATGACATTCACGTACGATCGCCGCTATCGCGGCCCGATCCAGGCGCTACTGCTCGACTGGGCGGGGACGACGATGGATTTCGGCTGCATGGCGCCGGCCGTCGTTTTCGTCGAGGTGTTCAAGCGCCAGGGCGTGCCGGTTTCGATGGATGAAGCGCGCGCGCCGATGGGTGCGCACAAGCGCGTTCACATCCAGCGCATAACCGAACTCGACTCGGTTCGCGCGCGCTGGAAGGCGAAGCATGGGCGGCTTCCCGACGATAGCGACGTGACTCGGATGTTCAAAGACTTCGTGCCATTGCAGCTCAAGTGCCTGTCCGATTATTCCGACCTCATCCCCGGCACGCTCGACATAATCAAGGAGTGCCGCAAGCGCGGCTACAAGATCGGCTCGACCACCGGCTACCTGCCCGACATGATGAAAATCAACCAGCGCGACGCCGCCAAGCAAGGCTACGTTCCGGATTCGACGGTATGCGCCGGCGACGTTCCCGCCGGCCGTCCATATCCGTTCATGTGCCTTCAAAACGTGATCAATCTTCAGGTCTCGCCGGTCGAATCGTGCGTCAAGATCGACGACACGGTGCCTGGGGTCGAGGAGGGTCTCAATGCCGGCATGTGGACGGTCGGTCTTGCGGTGTCAGGCAACGAGGTCGGCCTGACGCTCAAGGAATGGAAGGCGTTGCCGAAGGCGGAGAAAGAAGTCAAACGCCAGCGCGCTTACAAGCGCATGTATCAGTGCGGCGCCCATTATGTCGTCGACGACGTCTCGCAGCTCATGCCGTGCCTCGACGACATCGAGCGGCGCATGAAGCTCGGCGAACGACCGTGAGGAACTTGCTGCGGGGCCGCGGTCGACCCTGCTAACCTGCTCGCCATGAACGATCGCCGCAAACGCGGTGCCGACGCGCCGCCGCAGTCGGAGGGCGACGTCAATTTCTCCCCCCGCCGCGCGGCGTGGGCGGCGCGCAACATCGACGCCGCGACCCGAAAACTGCTCGATGCCGATTCGCGTCTCTTCTTGCACCAGTCGGTTTCGAGCCCGTGCCTTTCGGCCATACGCAAAGCCGAGGGAATCTGGATCGAGGATACCTCCGGCCGGAGGTACATGGATTTTCACGGCAACAACGTCCATCACATTGGTTACGGCCATCCGCGCCTGATCGCGGCGATCAAGGCGCAGCTCGACGACCTTTCGTTCGCGCCACGTCGATTCACCAACGCGCCGGCGGTGGGATTGGCGGAAAAACTGGCGCTGATAACCCCGGGCGCGTTGTCGAAGGTCCTCTTCGCAACCGGCGGCTCGGATGCAGTCGAGATCGCGCTGAAGATCGCGCGTACCGCGACGGGGCGTTTCAAGACGGTGTCGTTCTGGGACGCCTTCCATGGCGCCGGCTTTGGCGCGGCGAGCGTCGGCGGCGAGCAACTCTTTCGCTCCGGCCCCATCGGACCGTTGCTGCCCGGCACGGAGCACGTCGCGCCGTTCGCCTGTTATCGCTGCCCCTATGGCCACCCGGATATCGACGGCAAGCCCGATCTCGAGCGTTGCCGTCTCGCCTGCGCCAGCTACGTTCGCTACGTACTCGAGCGCGAGGGCGACGTCGCGGCGGTGATCGCCGAACCGGCGCGCGCCGTGCCGTTCGTCCCGCCGCCGGGCTATTGGAGCGCGGTACGCGAGGCATGCGATGCGCACGGCGCGTTGCTGATCTTCGACGAGATCCCAACCGGCCTCGGCAAGACGGGCCGGATGTTCGCTTGCGAGCACGATGCGGTCGTTCCCGACATCCTCGTGCTCGGCAAAGCGCTTGGCGGCGGCATTTTGCCGATAGCGGCGGTGGTGTGTCGCAGCGAGCTCGACGTCGGCGGAGACTGGGCGCTAGGACACTACACGCACGAGAAAAATCCGGTCACGGCGCGTGCCGCGCTCACCACGATCGAGATCATCGAGGACGAGAACCTGGTCGACAACGCGCGCGTTCAGGGTGCGCGCGCGCTGACCCGCCTCGAGGAGATGAAGCGGCGGCATCGACTGATCGGCGACGTGCGCGGCCGCGGTCTCCTGCTGGGGCTGGAGCTGGTGCGCGATCGCGCGACAAAGGCCGCAGCC
>DATFES010000140.1:0-9370 GCA_035250945.1 Alphaproteobacteria bacterium
GGACCAGAGTCGTCAAATCAACGTTGCCGCTCGCAAGAAGGCGCAGAAGATCCGTGCCTGACCCGCCGTCGACCCGGGCGAATCCGAGATCGGCCACCGTCAGTGTGTCGTTACCTTCCTCGCCCAGGAGCGTGTCGGCTCCGCCTCTTCCCTCGAGGAGATCGTTGCCCGCTCCTCCGGCCAGCGTATTGGCCCCGCGATTGCCGCGAATCACGTTGCCGGCCGCGTTGCCGGTGCCGTTGAGATCGGCGACGCCGTTCAATGTCAGCCGCTCGACGTTGTCCGGCAAAGCGAAGCTGATCGAGCTGACGACATGATCGCGCCCGCCGCCGGCCATTTCGACGACGACATCACCCGCGTTGTCGACTTGGTACTGATCGCGGCCGGTCCCGCCGATCATCGTGTCGGCGCCCAAGCCGCCGAGCAGACGATCGTCGCCGCCCCCGCCTTCCAGCCGGTCGTCGCCGGCCATTCCCGACAAGACGTTGCGCGCCGCGTTGCCGATTATGACGTTATCCAAGACATTGCCTTTGCCGTTCACGCGCGCCGTTCCGAGCAATGTCAGATCTTCGACATTGTCGGGTAGACGAAAACTCTGCGTGCTCTCGACGCGGTCGCGACCCTCGCCGGCGTTCTCGATCAGCCGGTCGTTGCCCTGATCGGCGCGAAACACGTCATCGCCCAGCCCGCCGATCAGGGTATCGGCGCCGGCGCCGCCGTCGAGCAGATCGTCGCCCGCGAACCCGCTCAGGGTATCCTTCTCGGCCAACCCTGACAGCGTGTCGTTATCGGCAGTTCCGTTCAGCCGGTCTCTGCCCGCTGTGCCGGTCAAATTCGCCATCGAAGCCCCCAGTACGTAAGGTTCGCGCCGCAACAATCGGCGCGGCTCAAGTAATGCTCAGAGTCTACGTCAAGACTTTACAGAGTCGAGAGATTTTATATGTAGACTAATATTAACATTCGTGTTACCAATACACTTGTCAATATTAGTAGTCCGGCAAGTAATCGTTTTTTCCCCGGGTCAGATCTCCTGCACCTCGACGATACCGGGGACGGATTGCAGCGCCTGGCGCGTCGCAGCGCTGATCGCGTATGCGCCAGGAAGGGCGACCTCGACCGTCCGCTCCTCGCCCAGATCGAGCACGACGGCGATGCGTCCGCGTCCGTGGCGCTCGCGTTCCATCAACTTCTTGAGCTCGACGATCGCTCCAGCATCGTTGAGCGCAACGCGCAGCCCGGCCGCAGCGCCCGCCGCCGCCTCGTCCAAGAGCTGGATCGACTGCGCCAAAAGCTTGACGCTGTCTTCCTCCAGACGCGCATCGGCCGACACCAGCAACGGCTTGCCGGACGCAAGCGCCTCGCGCGACGCCGACAGGACCTCCGAGAACACCGTCAGTTCGAATGCGCCGCCGGCATCCGACATCTGCACGAATGCGAAGCGGTTGCCACGCGCCGAGGTCCGTTCCTGCTTGCCGATCACCGTGCCGGCCAGCTTGACACGGGCGGCGCCGCCGGCGGAGAGGCGCGGCGCCAGCTCGCTCGAACGCAGGACGCCGAGGCGCGCCAGGCCCTTGACATAAGCATCGAGCGGATGTGCGGAGAGATAAAACCCGATCGCCTCGAACTCGTTGCCGAGCCGCTCGTGCAACGGCCAATCCGCCGTCTGCGGCAGTCTCGGCGCCTGCGCGGGCGCGCTCGCGGCGCCGAACAGGTTGGTCTGGTTGCTGGTCCGCTCCTCGGCCGCCGATTGCGCGATCTTGAGCAGCGTCTCGATGGCGGCGAAGGCGCGCGCGCGATTGGGCTCGAGCGAATCAAAAGCGCCTGCCTTGACCAGCCCTTCGAGCTGGCGCTTGTTGGTGTGCCTGGCGTCCAGACGCACGGCGAAGTCGAGCAGATCCTTGAACGGTCCGCCGCGCTCGCGTTCCGCCGTCGTCTCGAGCATCGCCGCATGGCCGACGTTACGGATCGCAGCCAGGGCATAGCGTACCGCGCCAGCGCCCTCTCCGTCGGCGAACTCGACGGTGAAACCGGCGCCCGAGCGATTGACATCGGGCGGCAGCAGCCTGATGGCGAGACGGTCGAGTTCCTGCCGAAACAGATTGAGCTTGTCGGTGTTCCCCATGTCGAAGGTCATCGATGCGGCGAAGAACTCAACCGGGTAGTTCGCCTTCAGATACGCCGTCTGGTAAGCGATTAGCCCATACGCTGCGGCATGACTCTTGTTGAATCCATATCCGGCGAACTTCGCCACCTGATCGAAGATATGCGAGGCCTGCGCCTCGGCGACGCCGCGCGCCACCGCGCCCTCGACGAACGTCTTGCGCTGATCGTCCATCTCGGATTTGATTTTCTTGCCCATCGCCCGCCGCAGCAGATCGGCGCTGCCCAGCGTATAGCCGGATAGCACCTGGGCGATCTGCATCACCTGCTCCTGGTAAATCATTACGCCGTAGGTTTCCTTGAGAATGCCTTCCAGCGAGGGGTGCAGGTAGTCGGGCTTCTCATGGCCGTGCTTGCAAGCGGTGTATTTCGGGATGTTCTCCATCGGCCCCGGACGATAGAGCGCCACCAACGCGACGATGTCCTCGAAGCGGTCGGGACGCATGCGGCGCATGGCGTCGCGCATGCCCGAGCTTTCAATTTGGAACACCCCCATCGCCTCGCCGCGGGCCAGCATCTCGTACGTCTTGACGTCGTCGAGCGGCAGGTTCGATAGATCGACCGCGACGCCGCGCGCGGCGAGCAGCTCGATCGCGCGCTGCAGCACCGACAACGTCTTGAGGCCGAGAAAGTCGAACTTCACCAATCCCGCGGCTTCGACGTATTTCATGCTGAACTGGGTCGCCGGCAGCGACGAGCGCGGGTCGCGATAGAGCGGAACCAGCTCTTCCAGGGGCCGATCGCCGATGACCACGCCGGCAGCATGCGTCGAGGCGTGGCGATACAGCCCCTCGAGTTTGAGCGCGATGTCGATCAGCCGCGCCACCTGCTCATCGGTCCGGCGCATCTCCTGGAGCAGCGGTTCGCCGTCCACCGCCTGCTGCAATGTCACCGGATTCGCCGGATTGTAAGGCACCAGTTTGCAAATGCGGTCGACTTGCCCATATGGCATCCCCAGCACGCGACCGACGTCGCGCAAGGCGGCGCGCGCCTGGAGCTTGCCGAAGGTAATGATCTGGGCGACGCGATCGCGGCCGTACTCGTCCTGAACGTAGCGGATGACCTCGTCGCGCCGCTCCTGGCAAAAATCGACGTCGAAATCCGGCATCGAAACGCGCTCGAGCGTCAAAAACCGCTCGAACAGGAGACCGAACCGCAGCGGATCGAGATCGGTGATCGTCAGCGACCATGCGACGACCGAGCCGACGCCCGACCCGCGGCCCGGACCGACGGGAATTCCGCGCTGCTTCGCCCAACGGATGAAGTCGGCGACGATCAGGAAATAGCCGGCGAAGCCCGCTTTGACGATGACGTCGAGTTCGTAAGCCAATCGTTCGCGGTAGCGCCTTGAAGCGTCTTCGCGCTCGGCCTCGCTCATGCCCGGCCGCAAGATTCGATCGGCAAGACGATCCTCGAGCCCTTTCGCCGCCAATTCGCGCAGCACCTCCTCGGCGCCGCGTCCTTCGATAGAGGGGGGAGTGGGCAAGATCGGCTGACGCGCCTTGAGGATGAAGGCGCAACGGCGCGCGATGACGAGCGTGTTGTCCGCCGCCTCGGGAAGGTCGGCGAAAAGTTGGCGCATTTCACTCGCCGATTTGAATCGATGCTCCGGGGTGAGCCGTCTCCGGACCGCTTCGGCGACATGACGGCCATCGGCGATGCACAATAGGGCGTCGTGCGCCTCGTACATGGCGGCGTCGGCGAAGAACACCGCGTTGGTCGCCACCAACGGCAGTGCGAGCTTATAGGCGAGATCGAGCAGCGCTTCTTCGATGCGCGTCTCGGCATCGAGACCATGGCGCTGCAATTCGACATAAAGGCGGCCGGGAAACGCCCGCGCGAGCCGCGTCAGCATCGCCTCCGCCGCGGCGACCTGGCCATCGAGCAGCAACCGCCCAACCGCACCGCCGATGCCGCCGGTGAGCGCGATCAATCCTTCGGCGTGACCCTCGATGAGCGCCAGCGGCGCCTGCGGCGCCTCGCCGACGTCGCTTTCGAGATACGCCTTGCTGCTGAGCTTCGCGAGATTGCGGTAGCCGGTTTCATTTTGCGCCAACAACACGATTTGGTCGGGCGCCGCGGCGCGGCCGCCGCGCATCGACTCGCCCTCGCGCCGGACGGCGAGCTGGCAGCCGATGATCGGCTGCACCCCGGCCTCGGCCGCAGCGAGCGAGAATTCGAGCGCCCCAAACAGGTTTCCGGTGTCGGCGATGGCGACCGCCGGAAACCGTTCGCGCCGGCAACGATCGACCAGTTGCTTGATCTTCACCGCCCCCTCGGACAGCGAGTAGGCGGAATGGACGCGGAGGTGGACGAAGTCTGAATAGGGCATGGCGCGAGCCCGACTCTCGCGACAGCGCGCCCGAGTCGTCAAGCCAAGAGCGCGATGGCTCGGCGAGCAAGTTGTCCACAGGCGCAGCCGCTTGGCCGCGGCTCATGGACGCGCGCGTCGATGCTTCGGCAATGCGATCCGGATCGACGCGCCCGATATGTGTACTAGTTCTACCCTGGGACCAGAATGCCGTCCTTGAGCGCGACGACGCGATCCAGGCGCTTGGCAAGCTCGGGGTTGTGGGTGGCGACCAGCGCGGCGAGTCCCGTTGTGCGCGCCAGTTTGAGCAGTTCGTCGAACGCCGCATCGGCGGTGTGCGGATCGAGGTTACCGGTCGGCTCGTCGGCCAGCAGCACCTGCGGGTCGTTGGCGATGGCGCGCACGATCGCGACGCGCTGCTGTTCGCCGCCCGAAAGGCGCGCCGGCCGGTGCGTCTCGCGCGCGGCAAGGCCGACCAGCGCCAGAAGCTTGCGCGCCTTGTCCGCCGCCGCCGTCCGGTCCACGCCGGCGATGAGCTGGGGCATCATGACGTTCTCGATCGCCGAAAACTCCGGCAGCAGGTGATGGAATTGGTAGACGAAACCGAGATAACGCCGGCGCATCATCGTCCGTTCGTGGTCGGACATTTCCGAACATGCCGCGCCGGCAAGACGCACCTCGCCGGCGTCGGGGCGCTCCAATAGGCCGGCGACGTGTAGCAGCGTCGACTTGCCGGCGCCCGATGGCCCGATCAGCGCCACGCATTCGCCGGGCCGCAACATGAGCGACGCGCCGCGCAGCACCTCGAGCGGCGCTCCGGCCTGCGGAAACCGCCGCTCGAGATGGACGAGCTCCAGGGCAGGCGCGTTATTCATAGCGCAGCGCTTCGACCGGATCGAGCCGCGCCGCGCGCCACGACGGGTAGATCGTCGCCAGGAAAGACAAACCGAGGGCCATCAGCACGACCGCCGCGACCTCCATCGCATCGACCTTGGCCGGCAGGCGCGACAGGAAGTAGATCTCGGGCGAGAACAACGGAGTTCCGGTCAGACTTTGCAGCCACTGGCGGATCGTCTCGATGTTGGCGGTGAACAGCATCCCGAGCACGAAGCCGGCGAAGGTGCCGATGACGCCGACGCTGGCTCCGGAAAGGAAAAAGATGCGCATGACCGCGCCGCGCGTGGCGCCCATCGTGCGCAGGATGGCGATATCGCGCGCCTTGTCCTTCACCAGCATGATCAAGCTCGAGATGATGTTGAACGCCGCCACCAGGATGATCAGCGTCAAGATCAGGAACATGACGTTGCGCTCGACCTGGATGGCGTTGAAGAAGCTGGAATTGGCCTGCTGCCAGTCGAAGAGACGGACATTGGCGCCGAGCATACGGGAGATCTGCCAGCGCGCGTCGCGTACCTGGTCGGGGTGATCGAGCATCACCTCGACGCCCGACACGCCGTTGCCGAGCCGGAAAAAGACCTGCGCAGCCTCCAGCGGAAGAAAGATGAAGCTCGAATCGTATTCGAACATCCCGACTTCAAACACGGCGACGATACGATAAGCGCGCGTGCGCGGCGTCGTGCCGAAAGCGGTGATGTTGCCTTGCGGGGAGATGAGCGTGATGTTGTCGCCGAGCGACAACCCGAACTTGTTCGCCATCCGGGCGCCGATCATGGCGACGTCCTCGCCCTTGAAATCGGCCACGTCGCCGGCGCGGATGTTGCTCGCGAGCAGCGGCCTCGCGCCGAGGTCGGCGGCCCGCACGCCGCGCACCAAAGCGCCGCCGGAAACCCCGTTGGCCGTCGCCAGCACCTGTCCTTCGACCAGCGGCGATGCGCTCCGGACGCCGGTGATTTTGCGAACGGCGGCGGCGACTTCGTCGAATTCGGCGAGCGGTTTTCCCTGTCCGTAGACCGTCAAATGTCCGTTGAGGCCAAGAATGCGGCCCAGGAGCTCCTCGCGAAACCCGTTCATCACCGCCATGACGATGATGAGCGTCGCCACGCCAAGCGCGATGCCGAGCAACGAGAACCCGGCGATTACCGAGATGAACCCCTCCTGGCGCCGGGCGCGCAAATAGCGCCCGGCGATCATTCGTTCGAATGCGTCGAAGGCCATGGCGCGCTACGGGGCAGGCGCGGCAAGTCTGTGCAACGCCGCCTCGATCGACAGCTCCTCGCGTTGGCCCGAACGGCGGCGTTTCAGCTCGATCTTGCCTGCCTTGAGGCCGCGCGGACCGACGACGAGCTGCCACGGCAGGCCGATGAGGTCCATGGTGGCGAACTTGGCGCCCGCGCTTTCGTCGCGATCGTCGTATAGCACCTGCTTTCCGGCAGCGCGCAGCCGGCCGTAGATATCGCTCGAGACGGCGTCGCACCGCGCATCGCCGACGCGCAGATTCACCAGGCCGACGTCGAAGGGCGCCACGCCGTCAGGCCAGATGATGCCGTTCTCGTCATGGCTCGCTTCGATGATCGCGCCCACCAGGCGCGACACGCCGATGCCGTACGAGCCCATTTCCGGCACGATCGATTCGCCGTTCGGCCCGGCGACAACCGCGTTCATCGGCTTGGAGTACTTGGTTCCGAAATAGAAGATGTGGCCGACCTCGATGCCGCGCGCCTTACGCAGCCGCTCTGGTGGCACCGGGCAGCGATCAGGGTCGTGCTTTTCGACCGTCGCCGCGTATCGCGACAGCCATTGCTGGACCAACGGCTCGAGATCCTGCTCGAAATCGACGTCGAGCCGCGCCATGTCGGCGTCGAGCCAGGCGACGTCGCAATAGACCTCGCTCTCGCCGGTATCGGCGAGAATGATGAACTCGTGGCTGAGATCGCCGCCGATTGGCCCGGTATCGGCGCGCATTGGAATCGCCTTGAGGCCCATTCGCGCGAAGGTGCGCAGATACGCGACGAACATCTTGTTGTACGAGTGCTTGGCGCCCTTGGCGTCGATATCGAAGGAGTAGTTGTCCTTCATCAGAAACTCGCGTCCGCGCATGACCCCGAAGCGAGGCCGTACTTCGTCGCGGAACTTCCACTGGATGTGATAGAGATTCTTCGGCAAGTCGCGGTAGCTCTTGACGTAGGCGCGGACGATGTCGGTGATCAGCTCCTCGTTGGTCGGTCCGTAAAGCAGTTCGCGTTCATGGCGATCGACGATGCGCAACATCTCCTTGCCGTAAACCTCATATCGTCCGGATTCGCGCCATAGCTCGGCCGGCTGCACGGTCGGCATCAGCAGCTCTTGCGCGCCGCTGCGGTCCTGTTCTTCGCGGACGATCTGCTCGACCTTTTTCAGCACGCGAAACCCGAGCGGCAGCCATGAATAGATTCCGGCGCTCGACTGCCGGATCATCCCGGCGCGCAGCATCAGGCGATGCGAGACGATCTGCGCCTCGCTCGGGGTCTCCTTGAGCGTCGGCATGAAGAAGGCGGAAAGTCGCATGCGTCGACCCGAACCGGTTGGGCGGCCAAAGTGGGCGGCCGCCGACTTTAGGCAAAGCACCGAGGCGATGCAAAAGCGGGGCCTCGGTCGGCCCACTTCTAGCGCAACGACCCGAAATCTTGTAGTCTTTTGGGCGTGTGGGCGCAAAATCTGGTGGGTGGCCGCTTCCGGGCGGCCGCTTGCGTTCCGCCAGGAGAATAATTGCCGCGCCAAGCGGCAGAAACGGGGGCACCGTGCTCGATCGATTCTTTCAACTGTCGGAGCATCGCACCGACATCCGAACCGAGCTTCTGGCCGGTCTCACGACCTTTTTGACGATGGCCTATATCGTCTTCGTGAACCCGTCGATCCTTGCCGCGGCGGGCATGGATCAAGGTTCGGTTTTCGTCGCCACCTGCCTCGCGGCGGCGCTCAGCACGTTCATCATGGGGTTGTACGCCAACTACCCGATCGCGTTGGCGCCGGGCATGGGGCTCAACGCCTATTTCGCCTTCGCGCTCGTCAAGGGCATGGGGCTGACGTGGCAGACGGCGCTAGGCGCGGTGTTCATTTCCGGGCTGCTCGCTCTTTTGCTGAGCGTGTCGCCGGTACGCGAATGGCTGTTCAACGCCATTCCGAAGACGCTGAAAATGGCGATTTCCGCCGGGATCGGTCTGTTCCTCGGCATCATTGCGCTGCAGAACGCCGGTATCATCGCCGATCATCCGGTGACGCTGGTGACGCTGGGCAACGTCAAGACCTGGCAGGTCGCGTTGTGCGCCGCCGGCTTCGTGCTCATGGTGGCGCTCGATGCGCGCGGCGTTCCGGGAGCGATCATCATCGGGATACTCGCCACTACGCTGGCCGGCGTCGTGCTTGGAATCACGCCCTTCCGTGGCGTCGCGTCGCTTCCGCCGAGCCTCGCCCCGACGCTGTTCCAACTCGATCTCCTCGGCGCGCTCGAGGTCGGCTTGGTGACGATCATCATCGTGCTGCTGTTCGTCGATCTGTTCGACACCGCGGGAACGCTGGTCGGCGTCGCGCACCGCGCCGGGCTTCTCGCGCCGGACGGCACGCTTCCCCGGCTGCGCCGCGCGCTGATCGCCGACAGCTCGGCGACGATGATCGGCTCGTTGCTGGGCACCTCCAACACGACGAGCTATATCGAGAGCGCGGCAGGCGTGAAGGCCGGCGGCCGGACCGGTTTGACGGCGGCGGTGGTCGGGGCGTTGTTCCTGCTCGCCCTCTTCTTTTCGCCGCTCGCCGCCACAGTGCCGAGTTATGCCACCGCGCCGGCGCTGCTCTACGTGGCGTGCTTGATGGCGCGAGGAATGACCGAAGTCGACTGGGATGACGCGACGGAATATGCGCCCGCCGTCGTTACGGCCGTCGCCATGCCGCTCACCTATTCGATCGCTCATGGCATCGCGTTCGGATTTATTACCTATGCTGGATGCAAGCTCATCAGCGGCCGAG
>DATFES010000101.1:0-4068 GCA_035250945.1 Alphaproteobacteria bacterium
ACGGTCTTCAAGTCGCGCGGCGATGCGCTCTACAACCCGGGCGTCTTGGCAAGCGGCGATCATGTCTTTGTACTCGACGTCGTCGGCAGCGACGGCGCGGCGGCGAACCTCCGCGGCGCCTCGATCCGTGCCATCGTCGACGGCGTCCCCGCTCTCGGCGCCGTGCCGATGCGGCTTGCGTTGATGACCGCGGCGAGTGGGCAGGCGGTCGACCGGCTGATCATCGACAGCGTCGGCAACATCGTTCCGGGCGCGAACGGGCTGGCGACCGGCGCCGTCGCCGGCTTCCTGTGGATCGAAAGCGGCGCCGGCGCGCCGGCCGGCGTGCCGAGCCCGGCGTATTCGAACCGCGTGCCGCTCTACTACGATCGCACCAACAATCGGCTCTATATCTACAACGGCGGCTGGCACTCGGCCGCTTTCGCGTAAAGCGAAACGCCAGGCCGCCAAGAAGGCGTAACCACAAAGACACCAAGACACGAAGGAAGAGATTTAGGCGCGCGTTCCGCGCGCCAATTTTCCCTCGTCGTGTCTTTGTGCCTTGGTGGTGGATTCTTTTGGCGGGCTTGGCGACTTGGCGGTTTTCCAACTCATCGGTACAGGAGAATAACGATGGCCCTCAAGAAAGCGATAGAAACGCCGCACGGCGCGATGGCCGAGTATTGGCGTATCGCCGAGTACTCGGCCAATTATCTGCAGCGCCAAACGCAGGTCCTGCTGTGCGGATACGTCGGCGAGGCGGCGCGGCGCGCAGGCAAGCAGCATCTCGCCGCGGTCAATGTGGTCTTCGAAGGAGACGACTTCATCGGCGACATCGGGCGCGCCGAGGTGTACGCGAGCCTCAAGGCGCGCCCGCAGTTCGCCGACGCCGACGACTTGCTCGAAGGCGGCGGAGCTGCGGAGCCATCGGTCGAATGACGCCGGCGGAAACCGAGGAGATCGACAAGCGCCTGAGCGTGCACGAAGCGATCTGCGCCGAACGTTATGCGGCGCTGTTGCAACGCCTGTCGCGCATCGAATGGATCATGCTGTCGGTCGCCGGGGCATTGATCGCCGCGCTCGCCGCGGCTTTGTGGAAGGCGGCGCCGGTGATCGCCCGCCTCGGCGCCTGAATCGGCGCAAGGAGCAGCCTCGATGCTTGCAGCCCTGTTACCCATGCTCGCGCCGATCGTCAGTCAGGTCGCGAAGAGCTTGTTTCCCGATCCCGCCGATCGGCACAAGGCCGACGAACTGCAGACGCGGCTCCAACTCGCGCTTATGGAGAACGCCGCCCAATTCGAACGCGCGGCGGCGGCGATCGTGCGCGAGGAGGCGCGGGGCGAGAGCTGGCTGCAGCGCAACTGGCGGCCGCTCACGATGCTGACCTTCGTCGTTCTGGTGGTGGCGAAGTGGCTCGGCTACACGGCGCCGGGAATCACCGAGCCGCTCGAGCTCAAGCTGTTCTCGATCATCGAACTCGGGCTTGGCGGCTACGTCGTCGGTCGCACGATCGAAAAAGTCGCTGGGCGGATCGCGCCGGCGTTGAAGCCGTGAGCCGGGGCCGGATCGTCATCGGGCCAGCGCTGGCGCGACGCGCCCGGCGGAATGAGTCGCCTCGCGCGCCTCGTCAAGCCATCGATCGTGAGACGAACGGCGATCCGCCGCGCCGGCAGCTCAAGCGACAGTTCCAGCGCCACCTCGGCGCTCAACTGGGCGAGCCAGCCGTCGGTGTCGCGAATCATATCGCCGCGGACGATCGCCGGCAGATCGCGCTTGAGTCCGTCGCGAACGCTTGGGAAATCGATCAACCGATCGAGCGCGGAATGGTTCCCCGTCGCCAGCGCTTCCCGGAGGAGATTCGCGGTCCCGTACGGATAAAGGGCGTATCCGGCGACCGCCGCGATCATAGTTGCAACCACGGGCATGGCTTTTTCATCTGCGATCCGCGTCCGCAGGGCCGTGATTTCTGCGCGATAAAGCCGGGCGTCCCGGATTTGGCGCGTTAACCATATTGACGCGCGGCCTGCCGCGGCGGCAGGATCGAAACGACAGTCGCAAGCCGCGTAGCGGGGAGCCGAATATCCGCGTCGATCCGGGCGGCGCGCGGAGCCAGCGATCTCTCCCGCACCCGAGTACCGCCGGGCGCCAGCGTTGGCGCCAACTAAGAGCCACCTTGCGGCCAGCAGCGTTGCACATGCGAGGCGCCGACTTCGATCCGCTATACTCGCGTCGCCTGGACGCAGCCGAACTCATTGGGAGATCGCCCATGGCCAAGAACAGCACAAACGTCGATCTACGCAAGACCGTCGGAGCCGAGGAGGAAATCGCCAACTTCGTCAATGCCGCTCAGCGCGGCGTCAGCGGGTTCATCGCCGCGAGCAACAAAGTGTTCGAAGGATGGGCCGCGCTCAACAACGAGATGATCGAGTTCACCAAGCAGCGCCTGCAGCATCAAGTCGATACCAGTCGCGACTTGGCGTCATCGACCAGCATCACCGACCTATTGGCCCTGCAGTCCGACTTCGCCCGAGCGGCGACCGAGCAATATATGAAAGAAACAGAAAAGATCATGAATCTCGGCGCCAAGACGATGATGGACAGCCTTTCGGCGATGAGCGCCGGGATACCCGAACCGCCGCTCGGAGCGTCGAAAAAGCAGCCCTGAGCCCCGACGGCAACTGAAACTCGATCGACGGCCCGGAACCGATGCGGTTCCGGGCCGTTCTTCTTTTCGGCCAACGCTCGGCATTCGCCACCTTCCAGCAAATCGCACAAATTAACCAAATGCTGTAGATCCTGCGAATATCATACGCAATATATTGTCCAATCGGGTTCGTCGTGCGATACTCTGACGGTTGCCGCCGGGCGCGTTATCCGGCGGCGGCAGGGGAACAACGCGACGTTAAAGGTATGTCACGCGTGGATCGGAAACGACCGGGGGGACCGGCCGGGTTGTTAGACGACGGCGAACCGCCATGGACGACCGACCGTGGGGCGCGCGCTGCCGCCTTGTCGATCCTCAACGCCAAGGCATGCTGCGATTTATTGCGTGCGCACGGGGAATCGGAACATGCCGCGAACTTTGAGGCGGCGCTGCAGAAGGCATTGACGATCCTCGCCGATTACCTCGGTCCAGTGAAGTTGGCCGAGGCCCTCGACTGGGCGTCCGATGAATCGTGGGGCTGCGCATCGGCCGATCCGACGAGCCCGCGTAACTGATTTTCCGCCCGACCTCGCGCCGGCTTCACGAATTCGCCAACGTCCAGGCTCGGGCCTTGTGCCGACAAGTGCCTCCCCAGTAGAGTGCCGGCAACCCGGCAATCAACAGGGAGCACCCAACATGAGCCACATGCGACTGTTCGGCGCCATGGCGGCCGCCGCGATCCTGGTTTCGGCGAGTGCGGCATCGGCCCAGACGTTTCGCGTCGGCAGCAAGAATTTCACCGAGCAATTCATACTCGGCGAGATTTACGCCGTGGCGCTCGAAAACGCCGGCATCAAAGTCGAGCGGAAGATCAATCTCGGCGGCACGCTGATCGCCCACAAGGCGCTCACCAGCGACGAGATCGACATGTATCCCGAATACACCGGGACGGCGTTGCTCGCGGTGCTGAAGGGCGACGCGATCAGCGACGCCGACAAGGTTTACGGCATGGTCCGTGCCCACTACGAGAAGGAGTGGAACGTCACCTGGTTGAAGCCGGCGGGGATCAATAACGGCTACGCGATCATCGTGCGGCCGGAGACGGCGCAGCAGTACAATCTGAAAACGCTTTCCGACCTCGGCAAGGTCGCCAAACAGCTCAAGATCGGCGCCGGACCGGAGTATCTCGATCGCAAGGACGGCCTGCCCGGGCTGAAGGCGGTGTACGGCGCCGAGTTTGCCGAGTTCAAACAGTTCGCCAAGCTTGGGTTGCGCTACGACGCACTGATCGCCAAGCAGATCGACGTCGCCAACGGCTTCGCCACCGATTGGCAGATCGCCGATCAGAATTTCGTTGCGCTCGCCGACGACAAGAACCTCTTCCCTCCCTACTACGTGGCGCCGGTGATCCGTCAAGCGGCGCTGAAGACCTTCCCCAAGGCGGC
>DATFES010000183.1:0-7364 GCA_035250945.1 Alphaproteobacteria bacterium
TTCACCCATCCGTTGTGGTCGCTGGCCAGCGATTTCCGCATGTTCTTCCTGTTCATCGCCGGACGGCTCGGCGACGAGTTACGCCGCCACCAGATCCGCTAGCGCGCCGCGGTCAGCGGCGTAGACCCTGGACGATGTCGAGATAGTCGGGATCGTCGGGCGCGATCAATCCTTGGCGGACCAGGAAGTCGATGATCACGAGATTACAGTTGAACTTGAACTCGCGCGTGTCGCGCACGACTTGCGCGACGCGCTCGATGGGCCACAAGTAAAACTCGGCGATCTCGCGGTCGCGATTGACCGGGGTGAAGCCCTCGGGCAGCTCGAGGTCGTAGCAGAATTGCACGTCGGGTTTGAGCCCGTCCTCCGCTTCCATGCAATAGGTGATCGCGCCGACGGCGATCGCTCGGCCCGCTAGCGCCGCCGGAATGCCCGCTTCCTCCTCGCACTCCTTGACAAGATTTTCGAGCAGCCCGAGGCCGATCGGCTGTCCGCCGGCGACCGTGTTGTCGAGCATCCCCGGGTAGGTCGGCTTGTCAAAGGCGCGTCGCGCCACCCACATGTGCAACCCTTCGGCCCGGCGCACAACGCCGTTCATGTGCACGCCGTAAGCGCGAACGCCGAAATGCGGGATCGCCGCCCGCTCCATCTTGAACAGCGGCGGATGGGTAAAGCCGGTCGTCACCGGGTAAGCTTCCTCGCGCACGCCGGTCACGATTCCTTCGGCGGCAAGCGCGCGAACGACGCGATCGATCGCCGCGCTGCGCGAGGGAAAATCGTCCAGCGCACGATCGAGCGTCACCGCGTCGTGCGTAACATCGAGAACGTCGTCGAAGCGCGACAGCCGTTGGGCGAGAGCATGGCGCACCCATCCGACGCGCCGGCCGGCTGCTAGGAACGGCCGAAATCGCGACAGATCATGGGCGTTGCACTCGGCGATGCGGTCGAGAAACGACATCAGACAAGGGCCCCGGGTTCGGAAAGCCGACGATAGCCACGCGCGCCAAGCGTTATATAACATTGGCCGATGCCGGAAAGCCCGACGAGCGCCCAATCGCGCGATCTCCTCCGCCGCTGCTCCGGCGCGCTTGCCGCCGCCGAACGGCTGCTTGCGACCGCGCGGGGCGCAGTCGGCGCCCGTGTCGCGCCGGAAGGCGCGATCGACCCGGCGCTGCTCGATCGCCATCAATTCGCCGCGCACGGCTACGCCTGGATGGCGACTTATGTCGAGGCGCTGCGGCAGCTTGACGCCTGGGCCCTGCGGCTCGACGGCGCGGGTCGGCTCACCGAGCGCGAACGCCTGATCCTTTCCATCGGGTTCGGCGAGTACTTGGCGCAGCTTGCCGGCGGCATCGCGATGAGCCAGGGAGAAATCGTCCGTCTCGCCGACCTTGGCGCCGGCGCGGCGGCGGCGGAGTTCCTCGCCGACCCGCACGTTGCCGGCGCGATGTCCGTCGGCAACACCGATGCGGCGCGTGCGCGCCTCGCCGCGCTGATTGGGCCGGGCGATTTCGGCGATCCGTTGCTTGACGGGGACGACACATTGATCGCGCGGCAGTTCGAGCGTTTTGCGCGCGAGCGGGTCGCCCCGCAGGCGCAAGCTTGGCATCGCGCCGATGCGCTGATCCCCATCGAGTTGATCGCCGAGATGAGCGCGCTCGGCGTTTTCGGCATGACCGTCCCGGAGGAATACGGCGGGCTCGGTCTCGGCAAGGTGGCGATGTGCGTGGTGACCGAAGCGCTGTCGCAAGCTTCGCTCGGCGTCGGTTCGCTTGGCACGCGCTCCGAAATCGCCGCCGAGCTTGTCCGCCTGGGCGGCACGCCGGCGCAAAAGTCGCGCTATTTGCCGCGCATCGCCGACGGCTCATGCCTGCCGACGGCGGTATTCACCGAGCCCGACACTGGTTCCGATCTCGGCGCGATCACGACGCGCGCAGTGCGCGAAGGCGACCGCTATCGAATCCATGGCGCCAAGACCTGGATCACGCACGGCGCGCGCAGCGATCTGATGACGCTTCTCGCACGCACCGATCCGGCGAGCCGCGATCATTCGGGGCTTTCGATGTTCCTGGCCGAAAAGCCGCGCGGGCGCGACGACGATCCCTTCCCCGCCGCCGGCATGTCGGGCGCCGAGATCCGCGTGCTGGGATACCGGGGCATGAAGGAGTACGAGATCGCCTTCGACGGCTTCGTCGTGCCGGCCGATGCGTTGCTGGGCGGTGTCGAGGGCCAGGGATTCCGACAGTTGATGGCGACGTTCGAGTCGGCGCGCATCGAGACCGCGGCGCGGGCCGTCGGCGTGGCGGCGAACGCGCTTGCGCTGGCCCTCGCCTACGCCAGCCAGCGCCGCCAATTCGGCAAGCCGATCGCCGTATTCCCGCGCATCTCGGGCAAGCTCGCCTGGATGGCGGTCGAAACGATGATCGCCCGCCAGCTCACGTGGTTCGCCGCCCGGCAAAAAGACGGCGGGCGGCGCTGCGACATCGAAGCGGGCATGGCGAAGCTGCTTGCCGCGCGCGCCGCATGGTCGGCGGCCGACAACGCGGTGCAGATCCACGGCGGCAACGGCTATGCCGAGGAATTTCCGGCGAGTCGCGTCCTGGTCGACGCGCGGATCCTCAATATCTTCGAAGGGGCCGCCGAGATACAGGCGCACGTCGTCGCCCGCGGATTGTTGGCGCGGCGAAACTGAACGCGGCGAGGGCGTTGTCGACGCCCGCGGTTGGGTGCAATAGACTTTGGCCATGTTTCGGCGCTTCGCGATCGCGGCGCTTGCGCTTATCGGGATCGCCGTCGGACTTGGCTGGTCGGCGGGAACGTTCTCGTTCTCCGACGATCCGCAGTTAATCGACTTTGCGACGCGCATCGGTTTGCAGGACCCCGGCGGGTTCGCCGAAACCGTGACCAGCCTGAGGCACACCGGCCGACTGCCGGCCCGGTACGTCGCCAAGGACGCGGCGCAGGAATTCGGCTGGCGGCCGGGCGCCGATTTGTGCCGCGTCCTGCCCTCGCATGTGATCGGCGGCGACCGCTTCGCCAACCGCGAGGGCCGTCTTCCCGATCGCCACGGCCGGGTATGGGGCGAAGCGGATCTCGATTTCGCCTGCGGCCGGCGGGGTCCTCGCCGGCTGGTGTTTTCCAACGACGGTTTGATGTTCGTCACGCTCGATCACTACGAGACCTTCATCGAGGTTCCGCGATGAAACGGCCGCGCTCGAGAGTGACGACCGTAACGCTCGACGCCTCGCTGGTTGATGTCGCGGCGGTGCGCGATCGGCTGGTGTCTGCGCTTGACCTGCCCGAATGGACCGGGCGCAACCTCGATGCGCTATGGGACGTTCTGTCGACCGACGCCAAGGGGCCGTTCCGTATCGTATGGAAGGATCATAGGCGAGCCGCCACTCTCCTCGGACCAGCCTATCGTCGACTCGTGACGCTGTTTCGCGACCTTGCCGCCGCCCGGCGCGACGTGACCTTCACGCTCGAGTGAACAAATCACGCTGGCGGTCCCGGCCCGGCGGCCTATATTCGGTGCCGCAATGCAGACCGTGGCGGCAGCGCTTCCCTATCTTATCGCCGCGACGCTGGTGGCCGTGGCCGCCACCCTGTTTGCCGGCTTGTTCACCATGGCGCGGGGCGGCGACTTCAACGCCCGGTGGGGCAACCGGTTGATGCGCCTGCGCGTCGGTTTGCAGGGCCTCGCGGTCGCGCTTTTTCTATTGTACATCCTCCTGACGCGCGTTCTCTAAGCGGCGCACGACGAATGGTCCGGCTTACACGCATTTACACCCGTGGCGGCGACAAGGGCGAAACGTCGCTTGGCGACGGGGTTCGCGTGGCCAAACACGATCCGCGCGTCGCCGCCTACGGCACCGTCGACGAAGCGAATGCGGCGGTTGGCGTCGCCCGTGTCCACACTCGCGGCGACGCGGATGCGATGTTGGCGCGTATCCAGAACGATTTGTTCGACCTCGGCGCCGATCTTTGCCGTCCCGGCGCCACGGCCGGGGATGGCCAACTGCGGATCGTCGTATCGCAGGTGGAGCGGCTCGAGCGCGAGATCGACGCCATGAACGCCAAGCTGGCGGCGCTCGAATCCTTCATTCTACCGGGTGGTACAGCGGCCGCGGCGCAGCTGCACGTCGCGCGAACCGTGGTGCGCCGCGCCGAGCGCCTGACCACGGCGCTTTCGGTCGCTACGCCGGTTAACCCGCTCGTCATCGCCTACTTGAACCGGCTCTCGGACCACCTTTTCGTGCTGGCCCGCCACCTCAACGACGACGGGGCGCGCGACGTGCTTTGGACCCCCGGGGCGAACCGCTAAGCAACCTGCCCAAATTCTGGTCTGGTTTCGTTGACAGGTGTGTGTCAGCGCCCTATCTTCGCACCCGCAAAAAAGCTCGGCAAAGCGCTTCAAAATCGAGCTAGAGCGGGGGGTTAAGTGGTGTTTGCGGCAAGGCGCCGGGCCTCCAGGCTGGGCGGCGCCGCGTCAACCAAGCAAGCGAAAGAGCGCCGATGAAGGTCCTGGTCGCCGTAAAGCGGGTGGTGGATTTCAACGTCAAGGTTCGGGTCAAAGCCGACAAGACGGGGGTCGAAACCGCGAACGTCAAGATGTCGATGAACCCGTTCGACGAAATCGGCGTTGAGGAAGCGGTGCGGCTCAAGGAAAAAGGCGTCGCCCAGGAGATCGTCGCCGTATCGATGGGTTCCGCGCAGTGCCAGGAGACGATCCGCACGGCGCTCGCCATGGGCGCCGATCGCGGAATCCTGGTGCAGACCGATGTCGAGTTACAGCCGCTGGCCGTCGCCAAGCTGATGAAGGCGATCGTCGACAAGGAGAGTCCGCGCCTTGTCATCCTCGGCAAACAGGCGATCGACGACGATTGCAACCAGACCGGCCAGATGCTGGCGGCGCTGCTCGGCTGGCCGCAGGGCACGTTCGCCTCCAAGCTCGCGCCGGCGGCGGATGCGATCGAGGTGGTTCGCGAGGTCGATGGCGGGCTGGAGACGGTCGAGCTCAAATTGCCGGCCGTGGTTACCACCGACCTTCGCCTCAACGAGCCGCGCTACGCTTCGTTGCCGAACATCATGAAGGCGAAAAAGAAGCCGATCGACACGCTGACGCCTGACGCACTCGGGGTCGATCCATCGCCGCGTCTTGCCACCCTCAAGGTCGAGGAGCCGGAGAAGCGCAAAGCGGGAACCAAGGTTCCGGATGTCGCGGCGCTGATCGACAAACTGAAGAACGAAGCGAAGGTGATCTGAGATGGCCGTCCTCGTCGTCGCCGACCACGACAACGCGGCGCTCAAGCCGGCGACGCTTCACGCGGTGGATGCCGCGGCGAAGCTCGGCGGCGAAATCGAGATCCTGGTCGCCGGAGCGGGCTGCCGGCCGGCCGCCGAGGCGGCCGCGATGATCGCCGGAGTCTCCAAGGTCAAGCTTGCCGATCACCCGGCATACGACCACGGCTTGGCCGAGAATGTTGCGCCGCTGGTGGCCAAGCTTGCGGCGAGTTATAGCCATGTTCTCGCCGCCGCCACGACGTTCGGCAAGAACGTCATGCCACGCGCCGCGGCGCTGATCGACGTAGCGCAAATCTCCGACATCGTCGCCATCGTCGCGCCCGACACGTTCGTGCGGCCCATCTACGCCGGCAACGCGATGGCGACCGTGCAGTCGGGGGACCCAATCAAGTTCGTCACCGTACGCGGCACCGCATTTCCCGCCGCCGCAGCCACGGGCGGGTCGGCGGCGATCGAGCCGGTCGGCGCGGCGGACGAGCCCGGCCTGTCCAAATTCGTGCGCCAGGAGTTGTCGAAATCGGAGCGGCCCGAGTTGACCTCGGCGCGGATCGTCATCTCGGGCGGCCGCGGCATGCAGTCGGGCGAGAACTTCAAGCTGCTCGAGGCGCTCGCCGATAAACTGGGCGCCGCGGTCGGCGCTTCGCGCGCCGCCGTCGATGCCGGGTTCGTCCCCAACGACTATCAGGTCGGACAGACGGGCAAGATCGTCGCTCCGGACCTATACATCGCCGTCGGCATTTCGGGGGCCATCCAGCATCTCGCCGGCATGAAGGACTCCAAGGTGATCGTCGCCATCAACAAGGACGAGGAAGCGCCGATATTCCAAGTCGCCGATTACGGGCTCGTCGGCGACTTGTTCAAGATCGTGCCCGAGTTGACCGCAGCGCTTCCCGACCGCAATTGAAACGCCGGCCGATCCGGCGCCGCATGCGAATAGCGAACGCGAAGAGGACCCCATGATCAAGACCATCGGCGTCATCGGCGCCGGCCAGATGGGCAATGGAATCGCCCATGTCTGCGCATTCACCGGCCACGATGTGCGCCTGCTCGACACGAGCCAAGAGCAGCTCGCCAAGGCGCTCGCCGTAATCGCCGGAAATCTCGACCGCCAGATCGCCCGCAACAAGATCACTCCGGAAGCCAAGGATGCGACGCTCAAGCGCATCGCCACCGGCACCGATTACGCGATTTTCAAGGATTGCGATTTGGTGATCGAGGCGGCCGCCGAGAACGAGGCGATCAAGCGCGAGATCTTCAAGAAACTCTGCCCGACGCTCCGCCCCGACGCGCTGATCGCCAGCAATACGTCGTCGATCTCGATCACGCGGCTCGCCTCCTCGACCGATCGTCCGGCCAAGTTCATCGGCATGCATTTCATGAATCCGGTGCCGGTGATGGAGCTTGTCGAGCTGATCCGCGGCATCGCCACCGGCGAAGACACATTCCAGACGATTCGCGAGCTGACCGTCAAGCTCGGCAAGACCCCGGCCGTTGCCGAAGATTTTCCGGCCTTCATCGTCAACCGCATCCTTCTTCCGATGATTAACGAGGCGGTCTACACGCTCTACGAAGGCGTCGGCAACGTCGAGTCGATCGACACGGCGATGAAGCTCGGCGCCCACCATCCGATGGGGCCGCTCGAGCTGGCCGATTTCATCGGCCTCGACACCTGCCTGGCGGTGATGCAAGTGCTTTATGACGGACTGGCCGATTCCAAGTACCGGCCATGTCCGCTGCTGGTGAAGTACGTCGAAGCCGGCTGGCTCGGCCGCAAGGCCAAGCGCGGCTTTTACGATTACTCCGGCGACAAGCCGGTGCCGACGCGGTGATCGCGCTGAGCGGGCGATGGCGCTTAACCTATTGCACGAAGAATTGACGGCGCGCCCGGTCGCTTTGTCGCGATAATCGCCGATGTGCGCGCACCGGCGCCCAAGCGCCTGATCTCGGTCATCGTGCCGACCCGCAACGAGGTAGCGACGCTGCCTCGGCTGTTGCGAGCGCTCGCCCGCGAGCACGAGCGCCACGAAATCATCGTCGTCGACTGCGAAAGCCCCGATGGC